>CAURCY010000145.1:0-2547 GCA_963523355.1 uncultured Streptococcus sp. | reverse complement strand
AAATCAAATAAAGTATGAGATACTATTACGGTATTATTTTTAAAGGAGATAGAATCATGAAAATTAAAAAATGGCTCGGTGTAGCAGCTCTTGCTACAGTCGCAGGTTTGACTCTTGCAGCTTGCGGAAATTCAGAAAAGAAAGCAGACAACGAAACAGTTGTCAAAATTGCAACAGTTAACCGTAGCGGTTCTGAAGAAGCGCGTTGGGATAAAATCCAAGAATTGGTTGAAAAAGATGGAATTAAATTGGAATTCACAGAGTTCACAGACTATTCACAACCAAACAAGGCAACTGCTGATGGCGAAGTAGATTTGAATGCTTTCCAACACTACAACTTCTTGAACAACTGGAACAAAGAAAACGGGAAAGACCTTGTAGCGATTGCAGATACCTACATCTCACCAATCCGCCTTTACTCAGGTAAAAATGGGGAAGAAAACAAGTACACCAAAGTGGAAGAAATCCCAGATAACGGTGAAATCGCCGTACCAAACGATGCAACAAACGAAAGCCGTGCGCTTTACTTGCTTCAATCAGCTGGTTTGATCAAATTGGATGTTTCTGGAACTGCCCTTGCAACAGTTGCTAACATCACAGAAAATCCAAAGAACTTGAAGATTACTGAATTGGACGCTAGCCAAACAGCTCGTTCATTGTCATCAGTTGATGCTGCCGTTGTAAACAATACCTTCGTTACAGAAGCAAAATTGGACTACAAGAAAGCACTTTTCAAAGAACAAGCTGATGAAAACTCAAAACAATGGTACAACATCATCGTTGCGAAAAAAGATTGGGAATCATCACCTAAAGCTGATGCCATCAAGAAAATTATCGCAGCTTACCACACTGATGAAGTGAAAAAAGTTATCGAAGAAACATCAGACGGTTTGGACCAACCAGTTTGGTAATAAGACACAGGGAGGTGGGAGAGAGTTTCCACCTCTTACTTTTGTATAGAGAGTTGATTTTAAAGAGGCACTTGTGGTCGTTCTGAGGACACAAGTACGTAGTAGAAAGAGAGAGAAAATGGTTTTTCCTAGCGAACAAGAGCAGATTGAAAAATTTGAGAAGGATCATGTGGCCCAACATTATTTTGAAGTCTTGCGCACCTTGATTTCCAAGAAATCAGTCTTTGCCCAGCAGGTTGGACTCAATGAAGTCGCAAACTATCTGGGTGAGATTTTCAAGCGTGTAGGGGCTGAAGTGGAGATTGATGAGAGCTACACGGCTCCCTTTGTCATGGCGCATTTCAAGAGTTCGCGTCCGGATGCCAAGACCTTGATCTTCTATAATCACTATGACACCGTGCCAGCGGATGGCGACCAGGTGTGGACAGAGGATCCTTTTACCCTTTCTGTGCGAAATGGCTTTATGTATGGACGTGGGGTTGACGACGACAAGGGCCACATCACGGCTCGTTTGAGTGCTCTGAGAAAGTATATGCAGCACCATGATGATCTGCCTGTCAATATCAGCTTTATCATGGAAGGGGCAGAGGAGTCTGCTTCCATGGATCTAGATAAGTATTTAGAGAAACACGCAGACAAACTTCGTGGGGCGGACTTGCTAGTCTGGGAACAAGGGACCAAGAACGCCTTGGAACAGCTGGAAATCTCTGGCGGAAACAAGGGAATTGTAACCTTTGATGCTAAGGTAAAAAGTGCGGATGTGGATATCCACTCAAGTTATGGTGGTGTCGTGGAATCAGCACCTTGGTATCTCCTACAGGCTCTAAGTAGCCTGCGCGCTGCAGATGGTCGTATCTTGGTAGAAGGCTTGTACGAGGATGTTCAAGAGCCAAATGAACGAGAACTAGCCTTGGTAGATACCTACGCCCAACGCAATCCTGAGGAAATTAGTCGCATTTATGGTTTGGAATTGCCTCTCTTACAAGAGGAACGTGCAGCCTTTCTAAAACGTTTCTTTTTCGAGCCAGCCCTTAATATCGAAGGGATTCAGTCAGGTTATCAAGGGCAAGGGGTTAAAACGATTTTGCCAGCAGAAGCCAGTGCTAAGCTAGAGGTTCGTTTGGTTCCTGGCCTAGAACCGCATGATGTTCTGGAAAAAATTCGGAAACAGCTAGACAAAAATGGCTTTGATAAGGTAGAATTATACTATACCTTGGGAGAGATGAGCTATCGAAGCGATATGAGCGCGCCAGCCATTCTCAATGTAATCGAGTTGGCCAAGAAATTCTATCCACAGGGCGTTTCAGTCTTGCCGACAACAGCTGGGACAGGGCCTATGCATACGGTCTTTGATGCCCTAGAGGTGCCAATGGTGGCCTTCGGTCTAGGAAATGCCAATAGCCGAGACCACGGTGGAGATGAAAATGTGCGAATCGCCGATTACTACACCCATATTGAATTAGTAGAGGAGCTGATTAGAAGCTATGAGTAGAGATATTATCAAGTTAGATCAGATCGATGTGACTTTTCATCAAAAGAAGAGAACCATCACAGCGGTCAAGGATGTGACCATTCACATCCAAGAAGGGGATATCTACGGAATCGTTGGATATTCTGGAGCAGGGAAATCAACCCT
>CAURCY010000144.1:0-2562 GCA_963523355.1 uncultured Streptococcus sp. | reverse complement strand
TCTTATCTCATGTAGAAGAGGTTAAAAACCACACAGAACTCTATATTGGCGTTTCGACTTTGGAAAATCTTGTCAAAGGTGGACGAATTGGGCGTGTAACTGGATTGTTGAGCTCACTTCTCAATATACGTGTTGTCATGCAGATGAAAGACCATGAATTGCAGCCAATCGTTAAAGGTCGTGGAGCTAAAACTTTTAAAAAATGGTTAGATGAGTTGATAACGTCGCTCTCTGAACGTTCTGTAGCAGAGATTGGAATTTCATATTCTGGTAGTGCTGATTGGGCAAAAGAGATGAAAGAAAGCTTACAAGCTTATGTTGAAAAGCCAATTTCAGTTTTGGAAACGGGCTCTATTATTCAAACTCACACGGGTGAGAACGCTTGGGCTATTTTAGTACGTTACTACTCTTAAAAAAATAAATAAAATGGGAAGAAATAGCGTTTTTAACTTGACCTAAAAGGGATTTTAGGATATGATTATAATTGTTAATTAGAAATTAAATTGGAGGAATCATTAACATGGCAAACAAACAAGATTTGATCGCTAAAGTAGCAGAAGCTACAGAATTGACTAAGAAAGATTCAGCAGCAGCAGTTGACGCTGTATTTGCAGCAGTAACTGAATACCTTGCAGCTGGTGAAAAAGTTCAATTGATCGGTTTCGGTAACTTTGAAGTTCGTGAGCGTGCAGCACGTAAAGGTCGCAACCCACAAACTGGTAAAGAAATCAAAATCGCAGCTTCTAAAGTTCCAGCATTCAAAGCTGGTAAAGCTCTTAAAGACGCTGTTAAATAATCAACCTTCCAAAAGCCTATTGTATCAAGCTTTCTAGCTTGGGCAGTAGGCTTTTTTTGTGTATAGGAGGCAAAAAAGGGCCAGAATCTGAATGAACTAGTACCGGAAAATATTTCAAGTACAGACTAATTCAAATTGCGTAGCAGAAATCATACAAATGAAATTGATTATAGTAAAATAGGATTAGAATTATTAAGAAAGTTGGTTTTTTATTGGAAACGATAGTATTTTCAATCTCCGTTTTTTTAGCAGGGATCTTGTCCTTCTTTTCCCCTTGCATTTTTCCTCTGTTACCTGTTTATACTGGAATTTTATTGGATGATCAGGAAAGTGCAAAAAGCTTTTCTTTGTTTGGGAGAAAAGTTGCGTGGTCCGGCTTGATTCGAACTCTTTGCTTTATCGCAGGCATTTCACTCATTTTCTTTATTCTAGGATTTGGTGCTGGTTACTTTGGTAATATTCTCTATGCCAATTGGTTTCGCTATACCATGGGAACAATTATTATCATTTTAGGCCTTCACCAGATGGAAATTTTTCATTTTAAGAAATTAGAGGTTCAAAAAAGCTTTACCTTTAAAAAATCAGATTCTAATCGTAATTGGTCAGCATTTTTACTTGGTATTACCTTTAGCTTTGGTTGGACGCCTTGTATTGGTCCGGTTTTGAGTTCTGTTTTAGCGCTTGCGGCTTCTGGGGGCAATGGCGCTTGGCAAGGAGCTATCTATACCTTGATTTACACTCTGGGGATGGCAATTCCTTTCTTGGTTTTGGCTCTAGCTTCAGGTGTAGTAATGCCTTATTTTAGTAAAATTAAACGTCATATGATGCTACTGAAGAAAATTGGTGGTTTCCTCATTATTTTAATGGGAATTTTGTTACTATTAGGACAAGTAAATGTTCTAGCTGGAATTTTTGAATAAAGGAGAAAAAGATGAAAAAAGTAATGTTTGCTGGCTTAAGCCTCTTGTCATTAGTTGTATTGATAGCTTGTGGTGAGGAAGAGACTAAAAAGACTAAAGCACCAGAACAATCCCCAAAACAACAGCAACAAACGACTGTACAACAAATTGCTGTTGGGAAAGAGGCGCCAGATTTTACCTTGCAATCAATGGATGGCAAAGAAGTAAAGTTATCTGATTATAAGGGTAAAAAGGTTTATTTGAAGTTTTGGGCTTCATGGTGTGGTCCATGTAAAAAAAGTATGCCTGAGTTGATGGAATTAGCGGCGAAACCAGATCGTGATTTTGAAATTCTTAGTGTCATTGCACCAGGAATTCAAGGTGAAAAAACTGTCGAACAATTCCCACAATGGTTCCAAGATCAAGGTTATAAGGATATCCCAGTTCTTTATGACACAAAAGCAACCACATTCCAAGCTTATCAAATTCGAAGCATTCCTACAGAATACCTGATTGACAGTCAAGGAAAGATTGGAAAGATACAATTTGGTGCTATCAGTAATGCGGATGCAGAAGCAGCCTTTAAAGAAATGAACTAGAATAGATAAAAATCTGATTACAATAAAAGTAGTCAGATTTTTTTAGAAAAAGATTTTATAAATATTCACAAATCTCCTATATTTATGGTAAAATAGAATCATCATTTTATTTTGGAGTCAAAGATGAATATATTTAGAACAAAGAATGTTAGTTTGGATAAAACGGAGATGCACAGGCATTTGAAGTTATGGGATTTGATTTTGTTAGGTATCGGAGCCATGGTAGGGACAGGTGTCTTTACAATTACAGGTACTGCAGCCGCAACTC
>CAURCY010000143.1:0-2592 GCA_963523355.1 uncultured Streptococcus sp. | reverse complement strand
ATCCAAAGACCAGTGTGGCCTTGATGGAATTGACGGATGAATTTGTCAAGAAAGATCAGCTGACAGCTCTTATGATTACCCACCATATGGAAGATGCTCTCAAATATGGCAATCGTCTGATTGTCATGAAAGAAGGTCGTATAATTCAAGACCTTAATAATGAAGAAAAAGCTAAGATGAAAATCTCAGACTACTATCAATTATTTGAATAGATAAACTTTATTTTCATCAAAAAATAGAGAAGAAAAACTTAGAAGCATTAAAGTGTTTCTGAGTTTTTTAACTTTCTTTTCTATCTAGAAAAATAAGGCAAAGAGAATTACGGAAAGCGTATGAAATGGTTTACTTTTTTTCAGAAATAAGCTATACTAGTTTACGTGAAACTATGATAAGATGGAGGTATTGTGTATGGTTGACAAACAAGTCATTGAAGAAATCAAAAACAATGCCAACATTGTGGAAGTCATAGGAGATGTGATTTCTTTACAAAAGGCAGGACGGAACTATCTAGGGCTCTGTCCTTTTCATGGTGAAAAAACACCTTCTTTCAACGTTGTAGAGGACAAGCAGTTTTACCACTGTTTTGGTTGTGGTCGCTCAGGTGATGTCTTTAAGTTCATCGAGGAGTACCAAGGAGTTCCCTTTATGGAGGCTGTCCAAATCTTAGGTCAGCGTGTCGGGATAGAGGTGGAAAAACCGCTTTATAGTGAGCAGAAGCCAGCTTCACCCCACCAAGCTCTTTATGATATGCATGAAGATGCTGCCAAATTTTATCATGCTATTCTCATGACAACGACTATGGGGGAAGAGGCCAGAAACTACCTTTATCAGCGTGGTTTGACAGATGAAGTGCTCAAGCATTTTCGGATTGGTTTAGCACCTCCAGAACGAAACTATCTCTATCAACGTTTGTCTGGTCAGTATCGTGATGAGGATTTCCTAGATTCAGGATTGTTTTATCTCTCGGATGCTAATCAATTTGTAGATACATTTCACAATCGGATCATGTTTCCCCTGACAAATGACCAGGGCAAGGTCATTGCCTTCTCAGGTCGTATCTGGCAGAAAACGGATTCACAAACTTCTAAGTATAAAAATAGCCGATCGACTGCAATTTTTAACAAAAGTTACGAATTATATCATATGGATAGGGCAAAAAAATCTTCTGGCAAAACCAGTGAGATTTACCTGATGGAAGGATTCATGGATGTCATTGCAGCCTATCGGGCTGGAATCGAAAATGCTGTCGCGTCTATGGGAACAGCCTTAAGTCGTGAGCATGTTGAGCATCTGAAAAGGTTAACCAAGAAGTTGGTTCTTGTATACGATGGCGATAAGGCTGGGCAAGCTGCGACATTGAAAGCGCTGGACGAAATTGGTGATATGCCTGTGCAAATCGTCAGCATGCCTGATAACTTGGATCCAGATGAGTATCTACAAAAAAATGGTCCAGAAGACTTGGCCTATCTATTAACGAAAACTCGTATTAGTCCGATTGAGTTTTACATTCACCAGTACAAACCTGAAAATAGTGAAAATTTGCAGGCTCAGATTGAGTTTATTGAAAAAATAGCTCCCTTGATTGTTCAAGAAAAATCTATTACTGCTCAAAACAGCTATATACATATTTTAGCTGACAGTCTGGCGTCCTTTGATTATGCCCAGATTGAGCAGATTGTTAATGAGAGTCGTCAGGCGCAAAGGCAGAATCGCATGGAAGGAATTTCCAGACCGATGCCAATCACTATGCCTGTCACCAAGCAGTTATCGGCTATTATGAGGGCAGAAGCCCATCTACTTTATCGAATGATGGAATCCCCTCTTGTTTTGAACGATTATCGCTTGCGAGAAGACTTTGCATTTGACACACCTGAATTTCAGGTCTTATATGACTTGCTTGGCCAGTATGGAAATCTTCCTCCGGAAGTTCTAGCAGAACAGACAGAGGAAGTTGAAAGAGCTTGGTACCAAGTTTTAGCTCAGGATTTACCTGCTGAGATGTCACCGCAGGAACTAAGTGAAGTAGAAATGACTCGAAACAAGGCTCTCTTGAATCAGGACAATATGAGAATCAAAAAGAAGGTGCAGGAAGCTAGCCATGTAGGAGATACAGACACAGCCCTAGAAGAATTGGAACGTTTAATTTCCCAAAAGAGAAGAATGGAGTAATAATGGCAACAAAACAAAAAGAAGTAACAACATTTGACGTACAAGTAGCAGAATTTATCCGTAATCATAAGCAAAAAGGGACAGCAACAGACGATGAAATCAATGCAAGTCTGGTTATTCCTTTTACCTTGGACGCTGATGGGATTGAAGATCTCTTGCAACGAATCCAGGATGCAGGAATTTCAATCACAGATAACGAAGGAAATCCCAGTGCGCGTGTTCTTAGTGCAGAAGAAGAACCAGAACTCAGCGATGAGGATTTGATTGGTTCAACTTCTGCTAAGGTCAATGACCCTGTCCGTATGTACTTGAAAGAAATCGGGGTCGTACCTCTTTTGACCAATGAAGAGGAGAAAGAATTGGCACTAGCAGTTGAAGCTGGTGATATCGAAGCCAAACAACGTCTTGCGGAAGCCAACCTTC
>CAURCY010000142.1:0-2628 GCA_963523355.1 uncultured Streptococcus sp. | reverse complement strand
GGTGAAGACTAATCAGTCCTCACTCTAGAAGGAAGTCACTTAGTGGCTTCCTTTTTTTGTCTTTAACTATTCATTTTTGCTGAATATAGTATACAAATTTGGTCGCTAAGTGAGAAAAATACTAATTCTATCCAAAAAGAAAATAATCTAATTTGATAAATTAAAGTAAATAAAGGTTCCTAATTCCGTAGAAAAGTTAATAAAAATGAGGGAAAGATTCATAAATACACTTTTAGATAGAAAATTCAGAAAATTGACTCTTTTGCCTTGAAAATTTTTGAAAAAATGGTATGATAGTAACAAGCTATTTTTTTAAGAGAAGAGAAAGGGGAACAATGGAGAAAATCAGTTTAGAATCTCCTAAGACGGGGTCGGACCTAGTTTTGGAAACACTTCGTGATTTAGGAATTGATACCATCTTTGGTTATCCTGGTGGTGCAGTCTTGCCTTTTTATGATGCGATATATAATTTTAAAGGCATTCGCCACATTCTGGGACGCCATGAGCAAGGTTGTTTGCATGAAGCTGAAGGTTATGCCAAATCAACTGGAAAGTTGGGTGTTGCCGTCGTCACTAGCGGACCGGGAGCAACAAATGCCATTACAGGGATTGCAGATGCCATGAGCGATAGCGTTCCCCTTTTGGTCTTTACAGGTCAGGTTGCGCGAGCTGGAATTGGGAAAGATGCTTTTCAGGAGGCAGACATCGTGGGGATTACCATGCCCATTACCAAATACAATTACCAAGTCCGTGAAACGGCAGACATTCCCCGTATCATTACGGAAGCTGTCCATATCGCAACGACAGGTCGTCCAGGTCCAGTTGTGATTGACTTACCAAAGGATGTATCAGCTCTAGAGACAGATTTCATCTATTCACCAGAAGTTAATTTACCAAGTTACCAACCGACGCTTGATCCGAATGACATGCAAATCAAGAAAATCTTGAAGCAATTGTCAAAAGCCAAGAAACCTGTTTTGTTAGCAGGCGGTGGTATCAGCTATGCGGAAGCTTCTAAGGAACTCAATGAATTTGCTGAACGTTACCAAATTCCAGTAGTCACTAGTCTTTTGGGGCAAGGAACCATTGCAACGAGTCATCCGCTCTTCCTAGGGATGGGAGGCATGCACGGTTCTTTCGCAGCCAACATTGCAATGACGGAAGCGGACTTTATGATTAGTATTGGTTGCCGTTTCGATGACCGCTTGACCGGGAACCCTAAGACCTTTGCTAAAAATGCTAAGGTTGCCCATATCGATGTTGACCCAGCTGAGATTGGTAAGATTATCAGTGCAGATATTCCTGTAGTGGGGGATGCTAAGAAAGCCTTACAGATGCTTTTAGCAGAACCAACTGTTCATAACAATACCGAAAAGTGGATTGAAAAAGTCACTAAGGACAAGAATCGAGTTCGTTCTTATGATAAGAAAGAACGTGTGGTTCAGCCTCAGGCCGTTATTGAACGCATCGGTGAGTTGACGCATGGGGATGCCATTGTCGTAACTGACGTAGGGCAACACCAAATGTGGACAGCTCAGTATTATCCTTACCAAAATGAGCGTCAGTTAGTCACTTCAGGTGGTTTGGGTACCATGGGATTCGGAGTTCCTGCAGCTATCGGAGCCAAGATTGCCAATCCAGAAAAAGAAGTCATCCTTTTTGTCGGTGATGGTGGTTTCCAAATGACCAACCAAGAGTTAGCGATCCTAAATATCTACAAGGTACCGATTAAGGTTGTCATGTTGAATAACCACTCACTAGGAATGGTTCGTCAGTGGCAGGAATCCTTCTATGAGGGTAGAACTTCAGAGTCAGTCTTTGATACACTTCCTGACTTCCAGCTGATGGCACAGGCCTACGGCATCAAAAATTATAAATTTGACAATCCAGAAACTATAGAAAAAGATCTAGAGGCTATTCTGGAGGATGTGCCGATGTTTATCGAGGTGGATATTTCTCGTAAGGAACAGGTCTTACCGATGGTACCAGCTGGTAAGAGCAATCATGAGATGTTGGGGGTGAAGTTCCATGCGTAGAATGTTAACAGCTAGATTGCAAAACCGTTCAGGAGTTTTGAATCGTTTTACAGGTGTCCTTTCTCGTCGTCAAGTCAATATTGAGAGTATCTCAGTTGGTGCGACAGAGAATCCCAATGTATCTCGCATCACCATCATTATTGATGTAGCTTCTCATGATGAAGTAGAGCAAATCATTAAACAACTCAATCGTCAGATTGATGTAATTCGCATTCGTGATATCACAGATAAACCACACTTGGAAAGAGAAGTTATCTTGGTGAAGGTATCTGCTCCTGCTGAGAAGCGTGCAGAAATCTTGGCCATTATCCAACCTTTCCGTGCAACGGTAGTAGATGTGGCTCCAAGCTCAATCACCATCCAGATGACGGGAAATGCTGAAAAGAGTGAAGCTTTATTGCGAGTGATTCGACCATATGGTATTAAAAATATCGCTCGTACGGGTGCAACTGGATTTACCCGCGACTAATACTCTTTGATTTTCATTGAGTATAAAATCCAGCATAAATTTGTTAAACCAGCCTATAAGGCAATAAAAATAGAAAAGAGAGAAAAACTATGGCAGTTCAAATGGAATACGAAAAAGATGTTA
>CAURCY010000141.1:0-2665 GCA_963523355.1 uncultured Streptococcus sp. | reverse complement strand
ATAGATAGACAGTAGGCAATACAGTCTAACTTTCCTTACTATTTTATCAAATTTCTGCTAAATTGCAAGTGTTTTACACATATTTTGTGAATTAATCTAAATCTTATCAAATCCTGTTCTTCTGCTTCTTTATGGCAATATGAATTCAAACTTATTTTGTTTGGAAGATAGTACTTTCAACAAAAAAATCAGGTCTCCCTGATTTTAATTTGATTCTGTTTTTTCCAGTTCCTTAGCTTCTTTATGGTTTTCATATAATTTCGCTAGGAACTTAGTAATTTCTTTAAAAATAGAATAAGTAGGTACTGCTACGACCATCCCTATGACACCGTAGATATTACTTGACAGTAAAAGGAGCACCAAGATCGTAATCGGATGCACTTTCATAACCCCTCCAACGATACGTGGATAGAGAACATTTCCATCAATCTGCTGAATAATAAGCATATAAGCAACCGCAATCAACATACGATGAGGATCTGTAAACACATTGGCAATCACCATTGGAATTAAACCAATACTTGGACCAACATAAGGAATTAAATTTGCGATTCCAGAGAAAATAGCAAAAACTAGGGCGTACTTTAATCCGATAACGCTATAGCCAATATAGGCTAAACATCCAATAATAACCGCATCAATCGCAATTCCACTGATATAGCGCGCTATGGTTGTATTGAGATTGGTTAAAAGGCTAGAAAGATTCAATTTGTCATGCTTTAAGACGGTACGTTCCAACATTGGTAGCAACTTATGACCATCCAACAAGAAATAAATCAAGAATACAGGGGTCATAATGAGAATAAGAACTGTACTAAACAAGGCTGAAAGAACGCTTCCTAAACTGTTGCTGACGCTATTAAGGATATTCTGGAGGATATCCACATAGGAGAGATTAAGTTGTTGAATTGTTTGTTGAATATCAATATTTTGGAAGACTGGATTCATGGACAAATCGATGATCAAATCTTGTAGTCTACTATAGATGTTTTGACTAGAAATAATCAAGCTGGTCAACTGATTAATCAAAATCGGCAAGAGATAAACGACCCCTACAACGATAGCACCAATCAAGGCACAAAGAGTGACCAAGACACCAATTAGACGATTGATCTTACATCTCTTTTCTAAGAAAGTAACGACTGGATTTGTAATGTAGTAAAAAAATCCACCAAGCAAAAATGGAATCATGATGGTATTCACAACTGTCACGAAGGGAGTAATGATGGCTCCCATTTCTCTCCAAAGATAGAAAATCAGTGTTAATAATAAAATTTCAGCTGTCCAAAAAAATAATTTGTTTCTGCGGAACATAGGTATCCTCCTTCTCTCTATTTTACCATATTTCTGAAAAAGATAAGATGGCTTTAGTAAAAAAACGAGAATATTTTTTTTCTTTATGATAAAATAAAGCTAATATGAAAAAAATAATTTTATCTTTTATGACACTTTTAGTTCTTGGAACAGCTTCTACTGTTTCTGCTCAGGAGTTTGATGTTGCTGCTAAACATGCTATTGCTGTCGAGGCTACAACTGGAAAAATCCTCTATGAAAAAGATGCAAATCAGCCTGTAGAAATTGCTTCTATTACAAAACTGGTTACAGTTTATTTGGTCTATGAAGCTCTGGAACAAGGAACTATCAGCCTATCTACACCTGTTGATATTTCGGACTATCCTTACAAACTTACAACTAATTCTGAGGCGAGTAACGTCCCTATGGAAGCTCGAAATTATACTGTTGAACAACTATTAGAGGCTACAATGGTATCCAGTGCAAACAGCGCTGCCATTGCACTAGCAGAAAAGATTGCTGGTTCTGAGAAAGACTTCGTAGACAAGATGAGGGCTAAACTTCTTGAATGGGGAATTCAAGATGCAACTATTGTAAACACAACTGGTTTAAATAATGAGACACTTGGCGATAATATCTATCCTGGTTCTAAAAAAGACGATGAAAACAAGTTGAGTGCCTACGATGTTGCAATCGTCGCTCGTAACCTCATCCGAGATTATCCTCAAGTTTTGGAAATCACAAAAAAACCAACTTCTACCTTTGCAGGACTTGAAATCCACTCAACCAACTATATGTTGGAGGGAATGCCTGCCTATCGTGGTGGTATTGATGGACTAAAGACAGGTACTACTGATAAAGCTGGTGCTTCATTCGTGGGAACAACTGTTGAGAAAGGGATGCGTATTATTACGGTTGTTTTGAATGCAGATCAACAAGATACCAACCCTTATGCACGTTTTACTGCTACTTCAGCACTTTTAGATTATATTTCTGCAAACTTTGCCTTAAAAACTGTCGTTCAGAAAGGTGAAGCTTACAACGATAGTAAAGTAACAGTTCTGGATGGTAAAGAAGATAATGTGACAGCTGTCGCTAAGTCAGACATTTCCATCGTCCAACGCATCGGAAGCGGTACTACACCAACTCTCCAATTCACACCGAAATCAACATCAGAAATGGCTCCACTGGAAGAAGGCAAGGTTGTCGGTACTCTGACCTATGATGACCAGGATTTGGTTGGACAGGGCTATCTTACTTCCGACAAACCATCTTTTGAAATGGTTTCTGAAAAGAAAGTTGAAAAAGCCTTCTTCTTGAAGGTTTGGTGGAATCAATTTATCCGCTTTATCAATGAAAAACTATAAAAAAA
>CAURCY010000140.1:0-2748 GCA_963523355.1 uncultured Streptococcus sp. | reverse complement strand
AACAGGATTCTCAATGGCTGACTTGTTCGGTGATATCGAACTTTAATCAAATTGAAAATTCACAAAATCCTTTGTTTTCTAAACAAGGGATTTTTCTTTTGTCTGTAAGCCTTTTTTGATATAATAGTCCTATGTTAGAATCAGAAAAACAATCACGTTATCAAATGTTAAATGAAGAGCTCTCTTTTTTATTGGATGGTGAAACCAATGTTTTGGCTAATCTTTCCAACGCCAGTGCTCTTCTAAAATCACGCTTCCCTAATACCGTATTTGCAGGCTTTTATCTGTTCGATGGAAAGGAATTGATTTTAGGTCCTTTCCAAGGAGGTGTTTCCTGTATCCGTATCTCACTAGGCAAAGGTGTTTGTGGTGAGGCAGCCCACTTTCAGGAAACTGTTCTGGTTGGTAATGTAACAACTTATCCCAACTATATTTCTTGTGATAGTCGAGCTAAAAGTGAAATTGTTGTTCCGATGGTTAAGAATGGTCAATTGCTCGGGGTTCTGGATCTGGATTCTTCAGAGATTGATGATTATGATGCTATGGATCGAGATTATTTGGAACAATTTGTCGCTATTTTGCTTGAAAAGACAGAATGGGACTTTACAATGTTTGGGGAGAAAGCCTAATGTATCAAGCACTTTATCGAAAATATAGAAGTCAAAACTTCTCCCAGTTGGTTGGACAGGAAGTTGTGGCTAAGACTCTTAAACAAGCAGTGGAGCAAGAGAAAATAAGTCATGCCTATCTTTTTTCTGGTCCACGTGGAACGGGAAAAACCAGTGTAGCTAAGATTTTTGCCAAAGCTATGAACTGTCCAAATCAAGTGGGTGGTGAACCTTGTAATAACTGCTATATTTGTCAGGCAGTGACGGATGGTAGTTTAGAAGATGTCATTGAAATGGATGCGGCCTCTAATAATGGAGTCGATGAAATCCGTGAAATTCGTGATAAATCTACCTACGCCCCTAGTCTTGCCCGTTATAAGGTTTATATCATAGATGAGGTTCACATGCTGTCTACAGGAGCTTTTAATGCCCTCCTAAAGACTCTGGAAGAGCCAACACAGAATGTGGTCTTTATTTTGGCTACTACTGAATTGCACAAGATACCTGCGACTATTCTATCCCGTGTGCAACGTTTTGAATTTAAATCGATTAAGACACAGGATATTAAGGAACATATTCACTATATCTTAGAAAAAGAAAATATCAGTTCTGAACCAGAGGCTGTGGAAATCATTGCTAGACGGGCTGAAGGTGGAATGCGAGATGCCTTGTCTATTTTGGATCAAGCCTTGAGTTTGACACAGGGAAACGAGCTGACGACTGCCATCTCTGAAGAAATTACTGGCACAATTAGTCTATCAGCCTTGGATGATTATGTGGCAGCCTTGTCTCAACAGGATGTTCCAAAGGCCCTAGCATGCTTGAATCTTCTCTTTGACAATGGTAAGAGCATGACTCGTTTTGTGACCGAACTTTTGCACTATTTAAGAGATTTGTTAATTGTTCAAACAGGTGGAGAAAACACTCATCATAGTCCAGTCTTTGTAGAAAATTTGGCACTTCCTCAAGAAAATCTGTTTGAAATGATTCGCTTGGCGACAGTCAGTTTAGCAGATATTAAGTCTAGTTTGCAGCCTAAGATTTATGCTGAGATGATGACTATCCGTTTGGCAGAGATTAAGCCTGAACCAGCTCTTTCTGGGGCAGTTGAAAGTGAAATTTCTGCACTGAGACAGGAAATTGCCCGTCTCAAACAAGAACTCGCAAATGTGGGAACTGTAGTCAAGCCAACAAGTACAGTACCTACCCGCCCAGCAGCAGGCAAGACAGTCTATCGTGTGGATCGCAATAAGGTTCAATCGATCCTACAAGAGGCCGTTGAAAATCCTGATTTAGCACGTCAAAATCTGATTCGTTTGCAGAATGCCTGGGGAGAGGTGATTGAAAGTCTTGGAGGTCCTGATAAAGCTCTTCTAGTTGGTTCTCAACCGGTTGCGGCCAATGAACACCATGCTATTCTTGCTTTTGAGTCTAACTTCAATGCTGGTCAAACCATGAAACGGGACAATCTCAACACCATGTTTGGTAATATCCTCAGTCAGGCAGCAGGTTTTTCACCTGAGATTTTAGCCATTTCCATGGAGGAATGGAAAGAAGTTCGCGCAGCCTTTTCAGCCAAAGCCAAATCTTCTCAAACTGAAAAAGAAGCAGAAGAAAGCCTGATTCCAGAAGGATTTGAATTTTTGGCTGATAAAGTGAAGGTAGAGGAAGACTAAAGAAAGATTTCATGATACAATAAGTTTATGAATAGACAACAATTTATTATCATCGCGCTGTTTACAGCTGCTGAGACCTATTTTTTCAATGAAGCCTGGATGACTGGTCGCTATATTATGGCAGCCTTTTGGGCCATTTTGCTCTTTAGAAATTTCCGAGTTAGTTACTTGATGGGCAAAATAGTAGATGTCATTGACCAACATTTAAAAGGAAAAGACTAGTCCTCAGCTTCTAGACAAAATCAAAGCCTTTTAGGCTTTTTTTTGTTATACTATAAAAGTATATTTATTGACCTTTTACCGTATTTTCTAGGGAAATCAAGTATGTTTCTAGTGAGCACTGTAAAGGCTTTGAAAAAGAAAGGAACTATCATGTCAGTATTAGAGATCAAAGATCTTCACGTTGAGATTGAAGGAAAAGAAATTTTAAAAGGGGTTAACCTGACCCTGAAAACAGGAGAAAT
>CAURCY010000139.1:0-2759 GCA_963523355.1 uncultured Streptococcus sp. | reverse complement strand
AATTCCAAGAGTTTACGGTTATATGATTGATCGTAGTTTGATCCTACAAGTCCAACAAATTTCATTCTTTTTGGTCTCCTATCTTACAAATTTTCCCAGTCAAAGTCTTCAGCATCTTTGCGAAGTAGAGCTTGTGCGTTGCGCAATTTTTCTGTGATTTTTACAAAGATACGGAAGTCGTCAAAAGTGGCATCCAATTTTTTAATAACATCAAGATCCACTAGGTCTCCACTTGGGTTGAAGGCTTGAAGAGAATGTGAAAGCAAGAATTCATCTGGAAGGACACTTGCTTTAATTTCTGGAGCATTCAAGATTTGGCGAAGTTGTAATTGGGCACGTGATGAACCAAGCGTACCGTAAGAAGCACCTGTAATCATGATTGGTTTGTTCAAAAGTGGGTAAATACCGTAAGACAACCAAGCAAGAGCGCTCATCAAAACAGCTGGGATAGAGTGGTCATACTCAGGAGTACCAATAATAACGCCATCTGCCTCTTCAATTTTAGCAGCAATTTCTAGAATTTCAGCAGGTACTTGCTTGTCAGCTGGTTTGTTGAAGACAGGAATGTCTTTAATTTCAACAAGTTCAATTTCAGCTTTTTCAGCAAAGTGTTTTTGCATGTATTGAAGCAATTGGCGGTTTGTAGAACGTTTTGAATTTGTTCCAACAATAGCAATAAGTTTTAACATGAGATTTCCTTTCTCTTTTTACATAATACAATTTTAAAACTCCATTGAAACATTTGTTTCTATAGAGTAGGAATTCCTGAAGAACAGCTTAGGTGACCTTCCTTATCGATGAGGATAGCTTCGATGCCCTCCAAACTTTCGACTTGCCAGAGGATAGAAGCAGGTCTTTCTCCAAATAGACGAGTTGTCCAGATTTCACCATCAACTGATTTATCAGAGATGATTGTTAGACTCGCTAGTTCCGTTTCAACAGGATATCCTGTTTGGCTGTCAAAAATATGATGGTAATCTTTTCCATCGACAGTCAGGTGACGTTCATAAATGCCTGAAGTCACGACAGATTTATTGACAACAGGGATGGTCATTAAGTGATTTCCCCTCGGATTGGCTGGGTCTTGAATCCCAATTTGCCAAGGTTGATCCCCTCTTGCCTGATTTTTTCCAATAGTCAGGATATTCCCTCCCAGATTGATCAAGGCAGATGTCACTCCCTCTTTTCTCAGAAATTGAGCAACTTTATCCGCACTATAACCCTTGGCTAAACAACCTAGGTCTATCTTCATTCCTTTCTGTTTTAGAAACACAGTAGAAGTAGAAGAATCTAACTCGATATAATGAGGATTGATTAAAGGGAGAATTGATTCGATTTCTTGGGGTTGGGCCACTTTGGCATCTGAAAAACCGATACGCCAGGTTTGAATCAAGGGACCAATGCTGATATTGAGATGGCTAGAGGGCGCTAGGCTATGCTCTAATCCAAGTGAAATCAGTTCGAACAGGTCTGGATGAACCTTGACGGGGGCTATTCCAGCTTGATGATTGATTTCCATCAACTCAGATTCTTGGCTATTGGCATTGAAGCGGTATTCGAGCTCTCTGAGTAAATCAAAGGATTTCTGGATCAAGCTATCGGCTCGCTCATCTACTAATGAAATAGTGATAGTAGTCCCCATTAGCCGTTCGGAATGTGAACTAAGAGGCAAGCTACCAACTCCTTTCTCTTATGAAAAGAAGGTTGAAACATTGTAAATTTATATTAAATTTAACCCCTTACATTTTCTTTCCATGATACTAGCATACCATAAAGTCAGCGTTTTCACAAATAAAATTTGTAAACTTGTCAAGAAATATGCTCAGAAAATAAAGAGTAATTGTAAGAATGGCTGATAAAATACAGATTATTTACATTTTTTTACAAAAAAATCGGGAAAATTAGCTAAACTCTTGTAAACGCTAACAGTAAATGTTATACTAGAAGAGTAAATTTAAAATTGAAGGTAGGAATTTTTCTATGAGTAAAATCGTTGTAGTTGGTGCTAACCACGCTGGTACAGCATGTATTAATACTATGTTGGATAATTTTGGAAATGAGAACGAAATCGTTGTATTTGACCAAAACTCTAACATCTCTTTCCTAGGATGTGGAATGGCCCTTTGGATCGGTGAACAAATTGACGGTGCTGAAGGCTTGTTCTATTCTGATAAAGAAAAATTGGAAGCTAAAGGTGCTAAGGTTTACATGAAGTCACCAGTTCTTTCAATCGACTATGATAACAAAGTAGTTACAGCAGAAGTTGAAGGAAAAGAGCACAAAGAATCATACGAGAAATTGATTTTTGCTACAGGTTCTACACCAATCTTGCCACCAATCGAAGGTGTTGAAATTGTTAAAGGAAACCGCGAATTTAAAGCAACTCTTGAAAACGTACAATTCGTGAAATTGTACCAAAACGCTGAAGAAGTGATTCATAAATTGGCTGACAAGAGCCAACACCTTGACCGTATCGCCGTTGTTGGTGGTGGTTACATCGGTGTTGAACTTGCTGAAGCCTTTGAGCGTCTTGGAAAAGAAGTTGTCCTTGTTGATATCGTTGATACTGTTTTGAACGGTTACTATGACAAAGACTTCACACAAATGATGGCGAAGAACTTGGAAGACCACAACATCCGCTTGGCGCTTGGTCAAACTGTTAAAGCAATCGAGGGTGACGGTAAAGTTGAACGCTTGATTACTGATAAAGAAACTTTCGATGTGGATATGGTTATCCTTGCAGTTGGTTTCCGTCCAAA
>CAURCY010000138.1:0-2792 GCA_963523355.1 uncultured Streptococcus sp. | reverse complement strand
AATCAGCAATTTTATCTACAATATCTGGCTTTTCTCCTCCGCCAGTGATATAGATGAATTTATGCTTAGCTTCACTAGGTGTAATGACCAAAGGTCCTCCGAAACCGCCATTTCCTTTAACAACTTTTATACTCTTATATGACATAATTTCACTCTTTCTATAAATCAAATGTTTTACTCAAGGTAACACCTTGCTGTTTTGCTACATAAGCAGTTGTAAAATCGGTCACCCAACCGCCTACAAAGTTCATGACAAGCCCAACAAGCATGTAACGAATGGCTAAGTCCATTTGACTTAAACCTAAAGTTTGAATTCCTGTTGCAATTCCCATCCATACAAACAATTCCCCAGGATTGATATGCGGAAATACACCATTTGAAGTATGGCAGAACTGCATCTGAGCTGCTACAAAACTAGGTTTATAATATTCTGGTAAGAAACGTCCCATACTGATTGCCATCGGATTCCCCAGCATAAAGGCTGAAATGAAAGGTAAAATCATATACCGGCTAACAGGATTTTTGGCAGAAATCTTAGCCAGGGAATTGACCTTCTCTTCTCCCAAGAAAGCGATAAGGGTATTCATTGCAATCAATAGCATTAAGACAAGTGGTACAATATTTGTCATCCAGCTAATAAAGGTTTCTCCACCTAATTGGAAGAGTTTCATAAAACTCTCTGCAAAATTTGTAATGTGATTCATAAGGAACTCCCTTTCTTATTTTTTTTAAATAACTGTTTAATAGATAATTGTAAGTAATTCGCATAAAAGCCGAATCCCAGAAAAGAATCAGATGAACTTGTCTCTTTCTCAATACCTGCCTCATGCCAAAGATAGACTTTTCTAGCATCTTCTATGGCTGATTGCATCAACTTATTTTCTTTTCTCACAAGAGGATTATACTTGTCAAAATAATGGATGTCTTCTCCAACATAATCGTCCATATTTTGAAAACGTGCTAAGATTGTGACTCCTTGCATTTTGCTAGCTTTAAGAACCCGACCGTTTTCATCAACCGCGAACATGACAATCGTACCGGATTTGATTCTTCCGGACTTCCTGCCAATCGCTACGCGCCCCAGTTTTCGGAGCATCGTATAGGTCTTATTGAAGTCTTTGAGTTGCTGCCAGCCGAGGAACATTTGAAATATATAAGCTGCCATGACAAATACAGCGAAAATTATTAGCGAATTCATTAAAATACTCCTTTGCTCTTAGAAAATGATAGAAACTCTGTCTCTGTTTCTACAGCCCTCAATGCTTCTTTTAGAGAAGGCTCTCCTGCAATTCGAAAAATGTCGTCATACAATTCCAGCAATTCACTCTCCATTTTGCTTTCAATTTCTGAGGGAATGGCGACTAGAAAGATAAATTCAATCCAATCATCTCCTTTTTGATAAGGCTCTTCTAGCTTTCCAAACATTAAAATAGTCTTTGCATAACCCTGGTTAATTGTATGGGGGAAGGCAATTCCTCCACCAAAAATGGTTGATTGTTTTTTCTCCCTATCAATTATCCGATTTCTAAAACCTTCATCAATCATCTGAAGTTTCTCTAACTCTGCAACCATATTTAGCAAGTATTGCTGATAGGTTTTTTGGGGACTCAACCGAAGAAAACGTAAGCTGACTGTTTCTAGATTTTTTTGATGAAAAGCATTGACCCTCTGCCATTCTTCCTGCAGCCATTGATCATCAAAAAGATGATTAACTTGAATGACTGGAGATTTAGAATCTTTATATTTTAGAGGAACTGTCGTAAAAATCGCGAAATAGTCCTGATTCAAATCCAGATTAAAATCTTCTTCAGAATACTGAGTAATGTCTACATCATTTCCAAGGATTCGTCTGAGTTGCTGAATAATCATCGCAGCAGTTCCTCTTCCTGTTGTGCAAACTACAGCTATCTGCTTGCGAGAACCATTTACAACAGAGTTTTGCTTTCTTAAAATCATTTCAAAATACAAAGCCAGATATCCGATTTCAGATAATTCCAATTCAGAACCAAAAATTGCAGATAGTTCTTCTCCAGCAATTTTCGCCATTTCAAAAGCAAAAGGATATTGAGTTTGAACCTCGCCATGGAATATATCATTAGCTTGCACATGGAAAATCAGTCGATTGATTAAGGAGCCTAGATGAGACTTGATTTCTTCAAATAATTCTTCATCATCAAAGTTAACCAACATTGTTTCTTTGACTTTCTTGACAATCCCTTGAAAAATGTTTGCAAGCTGTTCAGATTGATAAGACGGCTTGCTTAAAGTGTCAATAAAACGGATATTAAACGGAAAACACAAAAAGTCTATTTCAAACTGACTGAGGGAAATCTTATAAGTCATCTCAATATGATAGATTAATTTTTCAACCAAAGGTGTCTCTGTTAAATCATTCCTATAGTAAGGAATAGGGCAACTCAACACCCTAGATGCATGAATACGCTCCACCATAATTGAAATTGTCTTTCGAAGGAGTTCCTTTGTTTCTTTCGGGATTTTATACTCCTGGAGTAGCGTCTCCAGAAAAGAAGATGTTGCCTCGGTGAGTGTCTTTCCTTCAAAGTAAGGGGCCACTTGGTGAATATAGAGCAAGCGCAAATTCAGCTCGGACCCCAAGACCTCCAGCCCACGGTTGGGCTTTCCTGAAATAGTGATAGAGTAACTCTCTGCCAAAGATTTTACTTGTTTTAAATCCTTATTAAGGGTACTTCTACTAACACCTGCTTCCTCAGCCAAGTCGTCAATAAGAAGAGGGGAGGTTGACTCAATTAAACGTTTTAGCAAATAGGCAA
>CAURCY010000137.1:0-2801 GCA_963523355.1 uncultured Streptococcus sp. | reverse complement strand
AAACTCTAGTATTGGCTAAGTAATGAGTAAATCGTGCAAGTTTCTTATTTTCGAGTAAAATTTTTATAGTTCTCAATTAAAAAACAGCTGAACAATCTCTTGCTCAGCTACTTTTTTACACTATTTCTTAAATTATTTAGAATTTTCTTCTTAGTTACTTTACAGAGACCCACACACTCCCCCTGATTTTCCTATCATCTTTGGCGATTCTGACGCAAGTGTGGTACAATAAAAACATGAGAATTCAACAATTACACTATATTATCAAAATCGTCGAAACCGGCTCCATGAATGAGGCAGCCAAGCAACTCTTTATCACTCAACCTAGTCTTTCCAACGCAGTAAGAGATTTGGAAAATGAAATGGGCATTGAAATCTTTATCCGCAATCCCAAGGGCATCACCTTGACCCGTGATGGGATGGAGTTCCTCTCTTATGCCCGTCAAGTTGTCGAGCAAACCCAGCTTCTGGAAGAACGCTATAAAAACCCTGTCGCCCACCGCGAACTTTTTAGCGTTTCCTCTCAACACTATGCCTTTGTGGTCAATGCTTTTGTCTCTCTGCTCAAGAAAAGCGATATGGAGAAATACGAGCTCTTCCTTCGTGAAACTCGTACTTGGGAGATTATTGACGACGTCAAGAATTTCCGTAGTGAGGTCGGTGTCCTATTTTTTAACAGCTACAACCGTGATGTTTTAACCAAAATGCTGGATGACAACCACCTGCTGGCTCATCATCTCTTTACCGCCCAACCGCATATCTTTGTCAGCAAGACTAATCCTCTGGCAAAAAAAGACAAGGTCAAACTATCTGATTTGGAAAACTTCCCTTATCTCAGCTATGACCAAGGGACGCACAACTCCTTCTACTTTTCAGAAGAAATTCTTTCTCAAGAACACCACAAGAAATCTATCGTAGTCAGCGACCGTGCCACCCTCTTTAATCTCTTGATTGGTTTGGATGGTTATACCATTGCGACAGGGATTTTGAACAGCAACCTCAACGGAGACAATATCGTTTCTATCCCACTTGATATTGATGACCCAATTGAACTGGTCTATATCCAGCATGAGAAAACCAGCCTATCTAAGATGGGCGAACGCTTTATCGACTATCTACTAGAAGAAGTTCAGTTTGATAGTTGAGAAATGATAAGAACCAATATGTAGGCTAGCAACAACCTGCACATTGGTTCTTTTTACTTATAATTAAAAGTTTCCCCTGCCAACTTATCAGCTAGCTTGGGAAAGAGGGTATAAAACTTATGGGCTAGGTTCAACAAAATCGGAAGATTGAGTTCTCGTTTGTTTTTTCCTATAATCTTGACAATCTTTTTAGCCACTGCATCTGGTTCCAACAGGAAGCGTTCAACCGACTTGAGATAGCTTCCATCTGGGTCGGCTTGGTCGAAAAATCCTGTGCGGATTGGTCCTGGATTGACCGTCGTTACATAAACACCGTAGGACATGAGTTCGAGGCGCAGAGCATTTGAAAAACCAATGGCCGCAAACTTGGTCGCTGAGTAGAGACTAGACTTGCCAGTAGCGATCAAACCTGCCATGCTAACAATATTGATGATATGGCCTTTTCGACTTTCCTTCATTCGAGCCGCAAGGCGACGAGACAGATTCATTAGGGCAAAGGTATTGACCTCGAACATCTGATGAATATCTTGGTCGGAAATCTGGTCAAATTCCTCAAAAATCCCGTAACCAGCGTTGTTTATCAAAACATCAATCTTGCCATAGCGGAGATAGAGGTCTGTTACCAGAGTTTCTAAGGCTGAATCATCGGTAATATCGATTTCAATCAATTCTGCTTGTGGATGATTTCCGTAGAGTTGAGCTAATTTTTCCTTATTTCTACCAAGCAAGATGAGTTGGTCATTTGGCAGGAGTTTGACCATTTCTTGGGCTAGACCACCGCTAGCTCCGGTAATGAGAATAGTAGTCATACTTATCCTTTCTGTGACTGCTAGATTTCTACTTCTTCCAAGTCTTTGACCACATGGACATTTTCAAAAATGCTAGCAGCATCTTTCTTGAGCTTGCTGATATCTTTTGAAAGGAAACGGGCACTGATATGGTTGAGCAAGAGGCGTTTGGCTCCTGCTTCTACCGCTACTTGTGCAGCTTGCATGTTAGTAGAGTGGCCATGGTTACGAGCAATTTTTTCATCACCCTTGCCATAAGTGGACTCATGGACAAGGACATCGGCATTAACAGCCAGACGCACACTGGCATCCGTTTTTCGAGTGTCTCCTAAAATAGTGATAATTTTACCTGGACGTGGAGCTGAGATATAGTCTGCTGCCTTGATTTCAGTCCCATCTTCAAGAACAACGTTCTGACCATTCTTGATTTTCCCAAAAAGTGGGCCAAATGGGACACCAGCAGCCTTGAGCTTTTCAGCATCTAAGGTACCTTCTAGGTCCTTTTGCATGACACGATAGCCAACGCAGAAAATAGTATGGTCCAACTCCTCTGCATACACTGTGAATTTATCGGTCTCAAGGATTTTTCCTAAAGAATCTTGGTCAAACTCATGAAAATGAATACGGTAAGGCAGGCGCGAACCTGACACACGAAGGCTGGTTAAGACAAAGGACTTGATCCCTTGAGGTCCATAGATTTCCAAATCCGTCTGCTCTTCATTGGCCTGAAAGGCACGACTAGAAAGGAAACCTGGTAAGCCAAAAATGTGGTCTCCATGCAGGTGGGTGATAAAGATTTTGCTAACCTTACGCGGTCGAATTGTGGTTTCCAGAATGCGATTTTGCGTACCTTCTCCACAGTCAAAGA
>CAURCY010000136.1:0-2860 GCA_963523355.1 uncultured Streptococcus sp. | reverse complement strand
AGTTCCGCCAACCTTTGAAGATGGAACAACTGAAAAAGTCGTTCCAGGTGAAGGAGCTTATGTAATCTCACCAGATGGCACCGTCACCTTTACTCCTGAGGTAAACTTTGTAGGACAAGCCAAAGGTGTGAAAGTGATCCGTAAAGACCGTAATGGAAATATCATTTCAGGATTCTATACTCCAACAGTAGTAGAACTTCCAAAGCAAGTGAAGCCGTCTGATAAAAAAGAACTTTCAGTACCTGATTCGAAACCAGATCAATTGACTCAAAACATCTCTGTAGAAAAAAATCAACTTCCAAATACAGGAAGTCAAGAAGATGGTTTGAAAAATCTAGGAATTCTGACAGCCCTAGCAGGTGCTATGACACTTGGATTGCTAGGTAAAAAGAAACGAAACGATGAATCAGACTAATCATTTTTAAGAACCGAGAAATCGGTTCTTTTTTATGACATTTGTCATATTTCCTAGTGACAGAAGCATCTAGCTCAGCCAAATTCAAAAGACTATAATTGAAGTATGAAATGGAGGAAGAAGAAATGAAAAATAAAATGATTGTCGCAGTGAGTTTAGTAGCAGCAGGAGTTATGACCTATCTCATGTTTTCAGGATTGGACGAGGGTTTCTATCATTTTCCTTGGGAGCTCTTTGCTGGCTTTGGAATGATGTCTTGGCTTGTCAGAGAAGGTTTGAAATTAGTCAGAGATGTAAAAAAGGAGTTTGAGGAATGAAAAAAGCAATCATCTGTCTCTTTATCGGCCTGTCACTCTTAGTATGGTTAGTGGAAATGTTTACTGGTTGGTTTGACCAAACCGTGCTTCGCCAATTTATTCGTGGTGCTTGGGGTTTTGGGTTTATGATTTTCGTCGTTTTCCCTATGGGAATGAAGTGGTTGAAAGGAGAATCTCATGACTGTGATTAAAGTTGAGAAATTGAGTAAGAAAATAAAAGACAAGGAGATCTTGCGGAACATCTCCTTTGAAATCAACGATGGTGAATGTGTCGCCTTGATCGGACCTAACGGAGCAGGTAAGACGACCTTGATTGATTGCCTCTTGGGCGACAAGTTCGTGAGCTCAGGTCAGATAGCTATTCAAGGCTTTGCACCAACAGATCCTCGATTAAAGCAGCTTATTTCTATCTTACCTCAAGAAAATACGGTGGTTCAAGACTTGAAATTGAAAGAACTCTTATCCTTCTTTCAATCAATCTATCCAAACAGTCTCTCCAATCAAGAAATTGATGACTTGCTGAGATTTTCGGACAAACAGAAAAATCAGCTAGCGGGCAAGTTGTCTGGTGGGCAAAAACGTTTGTTCTCTTTCGTGTTGGCTTTAATCGGTCGTCCGAAAATTCTATTTTTGGACGAACCAACTGCTGCCATGGATACCTCGACACGTCAGCATTTTTGGGAAATTGTCAATCAGTTAAAGAAAAATGGTGTCACCATTGTCTATTCTTCTCACTATATCGAAGAGGTAGAACATACGGCTGACCGCATTTTGGTGCTCCATAAGGGAGAATTGATTCGCGATACGACGCCTTATGCTATGCGTGGTGAAGAACAGGAAAAACACTTTACCGTGCCTCTAACTTATCAGGAAGTTATCAGCACTTTGGACCAGGTTCAAGAGCTTGAAATCAAGCAAAATGCTCTTTCCTTCACAACCAAAGAAGCCAGCCAGGTATGGAAAGTCTTGCAAGAACAGGGCTGCATGATCGAAGAAATTGAAGTTCGCAATCGAACTCTCTTAGACAGTATCTTCGAAACGACTCAAGACTAAAGGAGATTGACGATGAAAAATATGACAAGTCTCATGAAAGTGGAAATCATTCTGATGAAACGGCAAGCAGTCTACTACTTGCTATCCATCGGACTTCCAAGTGTGTTTTACCTTATATTCTCTGGTATGATGTCAGGGTCAGATATTCCAGAAATTGCTCTTCAAGCCTATCTTTTTGCCATGACGCTCTTTAGTATCATGTCAAGTGCTTTTTTCAGTATCCCAAGTACACTCGAGTCTGATAAGACAAACAACTGGCAAAAATTGATTCAACATTCTCCCGTATCTATGGTAGAATATTATGTATCAAAACTGTTCAGTACCCTACTGACTTTCTTGTTATCAATTACAGTTGTCTTTTCAGTTGGTCATTTTGTCCGTGGAGTGACTCTGCCTTGGCTTGACTGGATGGTAATTGGTGCTATTTTGCTGATCGGAAGCGTGGTCTTTATCAGCATGGGGGTCTTGGTGAGCTTGCTACCCAGTGCTCAACTGATGACGGTTGTTGGAAATATTGCCTATATTGCTTTGGCTGTTCTAGGTGGACTCTGGTTCCCCTTGGATTCCTTCCCAGAATGGCTCCAATCTATTGGAAAGCTGACTCCAACCTATCAACTGATGCAGGTCGTCTCTACTTATTTGGAACACCATGAATTTAATATTCTTTCTGCCTTGGTTGTGCTAGGCTATACAGTTTTCTTTGGTGTACTGGTAATCCAGCTGAAAAAAAGGATTGAGGTAAAATAAATCTATGTTGGAAAAATTTAAAAACATTCATTATATGTTTCATATTTCAATTGTGTTTATCATCTTTCCTATAGCGGGTGTCATCGTTGGAGATTACCCGCTTTTAACCTTGCTATGGACCCTACTATTTGTACTTGCCTTCTATTCGGTTTTAATCAGTCAGAATCGCACCGTGCAGTGGCTAGCATGGTGGACCATGCTTGTCTACATTTTTTATACATCTGTTTGGCTAAGTTCAGGTTTCACATGGTTTATCTTCTATTTATCCAATCTCCTTATTTATGAGCTGGATGAGATTTCTTTTCACTCTTGGCGTTTTGTCAGTTTT
>CAURCY010000135.1:0-2872 GCA_963523355.1 uncultured Streptococcus sp. | reverse complement strand
AACCCGAAGGAGCGGATTTACAGTCCGCCGCGTTTAGCCTCTTCGCTATCTCTCCTACAATCAACATGAACCATTATATCATGAAAATTTCAAAAAAACAAGACTTATTTTGCTAAATTATAATTTTCAATCAAAATTTCCACAGCTTTTTCCAATTTTTTATAAAAACTATCGACATTCCCATTCTTTATAATGGCAAATTGTCCATCTAATTCGGCAATTTCTCCGATAACTTTTTTACCAATGGTCAAGGTATAGCCTTCAAAACTGTCTTTTCCTACATTAACCTTGGCATCTGCTACTTGAATTTCAATTTTTTTATCTTTCTTACTCATTTCATACCTCTCTTCACTTTTTCTATTTTACAAGAAAATCCTAAAACTAGCAAGAAAAAACTCTATATCAGGCTTGTCTGATATAGAGTTTTCCGCATTATTTAATGTGTTTTTCTAGTTCTTTTTGGTACTTACCATTTGATTCCAATTTTTCTTTTTGCCATTTTTTCAGTGCTTCTTCATATTCTTTTGTTGTAACGATATCTTTTTGCAATTTCATTCCTTTAAAGATATATGGGTCACCTTTAATACCAACTTGTGAGTATGGTTTTGAGAATGGCACGACATTACTTACAACTGGAGAACCACCAGATGAGGCTGTTGGCATCAATAATGAACTATCTGTCAACCAAGCTTGAGCCTTGGCATATTTTTCATAGCGCTCTTCAAGATTCGTAGTTTCAGAATCGGCATCATCCAATAATTTCTTATACTGGTCCAAACCAAGTTTCGCTACAACATCCTTATCTTTCCCTTTAGTAATACCAAGGTGCTTCATAGCAGAACCTGATTTAGGATCCATGATATTCAAGTAAGATGCTGGGTCTTGATAGCTTGGAGCCCATCCTGTACTGTTCAAATCATAGTCTTTTTGAGAAGGAACACGCGCTTGTGAAGTGATTGTTTCCTTTTCATTATCTGTCATTTGAAGAACATCGATGACAACATTTTCAGCACCAAGAGTTGATTCGATAGACTGTTTGAAAGAGTTGCTTTGTTGAACGGCGATGGTATCTGTTTGTTCAACTGGGACATCCAAGTGAATTGGGAATGTTACCCCTTTAGATTCCAAGTCTTTCTTAGCTTTTTCGAAAGCAGCTTTAGCCTTGTCAGGGTTATAGATAGAATCCTTACCGTCAACTAGCTCAACACCTTTCCATTGGTCACCGTAGTTCACCAACTCTGCTTGAGCGATTTGACCAAAGTTTTTACCACCTGCTTGTACAAAGTTGTCAGGAACAAGGCTGTTACGAATAATCTTGTCCGCACCGTCTTCACCATTTAGCTGGGCAGCATAAGAATGGCGGTTGAAGGCAAAGTTGATAGCCTGACGGAAGTCCTTATTAAGCATAGCTTCTTTAGTAGAAGTCTTTTGCTCTTCACTTGTTTTCGCAGTTTTATTATATGACTGACGATTTACGTTAAAGGTGAAGTAATAGCTACTTGAGTCCTGTGGGCTATAAGTGATTTTATCTCCGTATTGTTCCAAAGTTGAAGCAAAGTTTGAGCTACTTGGGAAGAGACGGGCTGTCGTATAGGCACCAGAAGAGAAGCTACGAATCAACGATTCCTGATCAGAACCATCGTAGTAGGTCAATTTAATCTTCTCGATTTTTACCTTTTCTTTATCCCAGTAGTTTGGATTTTTCTCGTATTCGATCAACGATTTAGAAGTCAAGGTCTTCAAGATATAAGGACCATTGTAAAGAATCCCTGCTGGAGTAACTGCTCCATAATCTTTACCTGATGCCTTCAAAAACTCTTCATTTACAGGCAACATCGTTGCTGTGGTGACTTTAGAGTTCCAGAAGCTTTCTGGTTTGTTTAGGGTATATTCAACTGTGTAATCGTCCAAGGCCTTAACACCAACTGTAGAGAAATCATTGGTCTCACCAGTCATGTAGGCATCCAAGCCCTTGATTGAATTTTGGATGAGAGAAACACCGTCTGACTTGCCGTCAGCTACGTGTTTCAATCCTGTTACAAAGTCATGGGCTGTTACTTCTGCGTATTCTTCACCTTCTGAAGTGTACCATTTAACTCCTTTACGAAGTTTATAGGTATAAGTCAAACCATCTTTTGAGACAGACCAATCTTCAGCCAAGGAAGGAATAACATTTCCGTATTGGTCGTTTTCCATCAAGCCATCAACCACGTTCCCGATGACATCTGTTGTAGATGTACGAGTCGCTATACTATAGTCCAGAGATGCTGGATCTACTGCATAGACATATGAAAATGTTGTCGGTGCATCTGCTTCTTTATCAGCTTTTCCACAAGCCACTAAAAGAGCTGTTGTGCTCAGGACCACTCCTGCTGTTAAGAGCCACTTTTTCGATTTCATAAAAAATCTCCTTTAGTTTATTTTAATCTACTTTTACAATCCAACCTTCTGGCGCTTCAATATCACCAAACTGAATACCTGTCAATTCATCATAGAGTTTACGAGTCACAGGACCTACTTCTGTTTCACTATAGAATACATGGAAATCATCACCGTGCTGAATTCCACCAATTGGTGAAATAACTGCTGCCGTACCACAGGCACCTGCCTCTACAAAACGATCAAGCTTATCAATTGGGACATCACCCTCAATAGGAGTCAAGCCCAAGCGGTGTTCTGCCAAATAAAGTAAAGAATACTTAGTAATAGATGGCAAGATGGATGGACTCAATGGTGTTACAAATTCATTATCAGCTGTAATTCCAAAGAAGTTAGCTGAACCGACTTCTTCAATCTTTGTATGAGTTGAAGGGTCTAGATAGATAACATCTGAGAAATGACGTGACTTGGCCAATTTCCCTGGCAAGAGACT
>CAURCY010000134.1:0-2889 GCA_963523355.1 uncultured Streptococcus sp. | reverse complement strand
TCTACCCTCAAGGTTTGTATGACCAAATCATGCGCGTGAAGAAAGATTATCCTAACTATAAGAAAATCTACATCACTGAAAATGGACTTGGTTATAAAGATGAGTTCGTTGATAACACTGTTTACGATGATGGCCGTATTGATTATGTGAAACAACACTTGGAAGTATTATCTGATGCTATTGCAGATGGAGCTAATGTAAAAGGTTACTTCATTTGGTCATTAATGGATGTCTTCTCATGGTCAAATGGGTATGAGAAACGTTACGGTCTCTTCTATGTAGACTTTGAAACTCAAGAACGTTATCCTAAGAAATCAGCTCTCTGGTACAAGAAAGTAGCGGAAACTCAGATTATAGACTAGTAGAATTAGTAATTAGATATAGAATTCTAGTGAGGCAAAAGATGTTCAAAGATTTTATCTAATCAATTTATGAAAAAGTTTATATTATCAATTTTGATAAATGTTCTCAAATACCTTGTTTGACTAATGAGGAGCTGAAAAAACTTGGGAAATGGTATGTCTGTACCGGTAAAGAATGGATTTGCCATTCAGACTATGAGCTAGAAGAATTTAAAAATATCTTTTTAAATTTTATCAGTCCTGAAGAACGGGATAATATCTCCTTTGATTCAGATTTTATGCCGTTTCAACAATCATAAAGAATCTAGGAAACTCTTTGTAAAAATCTTCATCAAAAAATGCGTCATATCAAGATTCTTATTTTCTTGATATGACGCATTTTATATTTTATCAATCCTCAGTTTTATGGTTTAGAAAGAATAATTTTTGTTTGTTTTGAAAGTTGTTCAAAGGTTTCTTTGCTCAGTTTAGAATCTGAAACGATGGTATCAATATCAGAGATATTGTAGAAGGTATAAAAATCAAATTTATTGAACTTACTATTGTCAGCTAGTAAGTATTTTTTATTGGAATTATTGAGGGCGATGCGTTGAGATTCACCTTCCTCTTCACTAAAGGTCGCAATCGCATTGTCCTTAATACCATTACAGCTAACGAAAGCTTTAGAAAATTGGAGATTGGCTAAGTTTTGCAAGGTTAGTGTTCCCACAAATGCTCCAGTGATAGAGCGATAGTTTCCACCGATTAAAATCAAATCTGTTAGTTTTCGTTCGTTTAGGATGAGAAAGACTGGTAAACTGTTTGTTACAACACGAATATTATCAATTGGAAGTTCACGGGCAAAAGATTCCAAGGTTGTCCCTGGACCGATAAAAATGGTTTCACCCTCATCAATTAAATGGCCTGCAAAACGGCTAATTTCTTGTTTTTCTGCGATTTGTAAGCTTTGTTTTTCAATATTGGAACGTTCATTGTTTAAAATAGAACCTGTGCGAATTTTTTCAGCTCCCCCGTGCACCCGAACAAGTAAATCCTTGTCTGCCAACTCTTGCAAGTAGCGTCTAGCAGTCATATCTGATACATCCAAGCGAGTCATGATTTCTTTTACAGTAATAGTTCCCTTTGTATTTACCGTTTCTAGAATATTATCTAGTTTTTCCTGCTTTAACATCGTTATCACCTCTATTTCTATTACTATTTTATCATAAAGTATTCAATCAATCAATTTAAAAAACAAAAGAAAACAAAAACAAAAATATCATGGTTGTTTTAAACAAACCATGATATTTGTTATCAGTTCTGGGATAAGTGAATTAGTCCAAACCGTAGTTGTAGTCATCGTCTTGCATGGCTTCAACTTCACCAAGGAGGTAACCATTTCCGACTTGAGAGAAGAAGTCGTGGTTAGAAGTTCCTGTTGAAATACCGTTCATAACGATTGGGTTGACATCATCAGCTGAATCTGGGAAGAGTGGATCTTGTCCCAGGTTCATGAGTGCCTTGTTGGCATTGTAGCGAAGGAAGGTTTTGACTTCTTCCGTCCAACCAACACCATCATAGAGACTTTCTGTATAACCTTCTTCATTTTCATAAAGAGTGTAGAGAAGGTCGTACATCCATTCTTTGAGTTTTTCTTGCTCTTCTTCAGGCAATTCATTGAAACCGAGTTGGAATTTATAACCAATGTAGGTTCCGTGAACTGACTCATCACGAATAATTAATTTAATGATTTCAGCGACGTTGGCTAGTTTGTTGTTACCAAGATAGTAGAGGGGAGTGAAGAAACCAGAGTAGAAGAGGAAGGTTTCGAGGAAGACACTGGCAACTTTCTTTTCAAGTGGGCTACCGTTTAGGTAGATTTCGTTGACAATCTCAGCCTTCTTTTGTAGGTAAGGATTGGTATTGGTCCATTCGAAAATTTCTTCAATCTCAGCCTTAGTATTCAAGGTAGAAAAGATAGAAGAGTAAGATTTTGCGTGGACAGATTCCATAAATTGGATGTTATTGAAAACAGCTTCCTCATGTGGTGTACGGATGTCCGAGCGAAGGGCTTGAACCCCAGTTTCAGATTGCATAGTGTCGAGAAGGGTTAGACCACCAAAGACTTTTCCAACCAAGTCTTTTTCTACATTTGATAGCTTTCTCCAGTCATCCAAGTCATTTGACAAGGGAATACGTGTATCGAGCCAGAATTGCTCCGTCAGCTTTTCCCAAGTTGATTTGTCGATGACATCTTCGATGGCATTCCAGTTAATGGCTTTGTAGTAAGTTTCCATTTGAAATCTCTTTCTGTGTTTAGTATTGCGAACTCACAATTATTTCTATTTTATCATAATTCTAGAAGAGTATCGCACAAAAAGTCGGAAGCCCGACTTTTTGCTATTTCATAGTATAGATGCTTATTCCAATTTAGTTTAGCAGGGTGAATAAATACTTATCTGAGAAAATGTAGTTTCCTCAAACAAAAATTAGATCACACAGCTTTCACATTGGTTGGCACCGACTTCTCCACCATCATCTGTAAAGG
>CAURCY010000133.1:0-2893 GCA_963523355.1 uncultured Streptococcus sp. | reverse complement strand
CCAAGTCAATGTCGTTATCCATTGAGAGGGTTGAAGCTGTTGAGTCCATGATACGGAGACCTTTATTGATAACGTCACGGTGGGTCAATTCTTCAAATTTAACAGCTGTCTTGTCTTTCTTAGGATCGGCATTGTAAACACCGTCGACACCATTTTTAGCCATAAGGATGGCATCTGCTTCGATTTCAGCTGCACGAAGAGCCGCTGTTGTATCTGTTGAGAAGTATGGTGAACCAATTCCAGCACCAAAGATAACGATACGGCCTTTTTCAAGGTGACGAAGGGCACGTCCACGGACATAAGGCTCTGCCACTTGTTGCATAGCAATGGCTGTTTGCACACGCGTATCGACACCAACTTGTTGCAATGAATCTGCCATCACAAGAGCATTCATAACAGTCCCAAGCATTCCTGTGTAATCTGCCTGAACGCGGTCCATACCTGCTTCTGCTGCAGGTTCTCCACGCCAGAGATTTCCTCCACCAATAACAAGGGCAATTTCGATACCTAAGCTATGAACTTCTTGAATCTCTTTTGCGATTGTTTGAACTGTTTGGATATCAATCCCTACGCCACGTTCACCGGCAAGGGCTTCACCTGATAACTTGATTAAAATACGTTTATACTTGGGATTCGCCATTTTCACTCTCCTTTTTTTATCCTACCTATTTTATCACAATTTCTAAGATTTTTATAGTATCATGAGCAATTCTTTCAAAAAAATTAGACCGTTAAAAATTCTTCTAAATCGTTAAGGGCACGCTCTGCAATTTTTTCATAACGAGCCTTTTTATCACGGATACGCTCGCCTTCCAACTCCTTGATAATTCCAAAATTGACATTCATTGGTTGGAAATGTTTACTGTCCGCATGGGTGATGTAATGAGCCAGACTTCCAATCGCTGTTGTCTCTGGGAAAATAGCCTCGCTTTCTCCCTTGAAAAGACGAGCTGCATTAATACCCGCAACTAAGCCTGAAGCTGCTGACTCAACATAGCCTTCCACACCCGTCATCTGACCAGCAAAGAAGAGATTTGGTTGTTTCTTAGAACGGTAAGTCTGCTCAAGAAGATTTGGTGAATCCATATAAGAATTGCGGTGCATGACACCATAACGAACAAACTCCGCATTTTCAAGACCTGGAATCATTTGGAAGACACGCTTTTGTTCTCCCCATTTGAGGTGGGTCTGGAAACCGACGATATTGTAGAGGCTACCAGCCGCATTGTCCTGACGCAGCTGAACCACCGCATAAGGTGTTTTAAATTCTCCATCACGAGGTCCTGTGTAGTCGTCCGGATACTCAAGGCCAACTGGTTTCATCGGACCATAAAGCATGGTTTTAATACCACGTTTGGCCATGACTTCGATAGGCATACAGCCCTCAAAATACTTTTCTTTTTCAAAAGAATTCAGCGGCGCTTCTTCCGCATTGACCAAGGCTTCGTGGAAATTCATAAATTCTTGTTTGGTCATGGGAGCGTTGAGATAGGCCGCTTCTCCCTTATCATAACGAGACTTGAGATAGACCTTGCTCATATCGATGGTGTTGACGTCGATAATAGGCGCTGCCGCATCGTAGAAATAGAAACCATCGCCGTCATTAAGGGCATGAATCTTTTCAGCCAAGGCATCGCTTGTCAAAGGACCAGTAGCGACAACCGTAATAACATCTGTCGGCAATTCTGTAATTTCATCACGCACTACTTCAATCAAGGGGTGGTTGGCTACTTTCTCAGTTACCATCTGAGAGAAACCATCACGGTCCACCGCAAGCGCCCCTCCTGCTGGAACACGTGTAGCCTCAGCAGATTCCAAAATAACAGAACCCAAGCGACGCATTTCTTCCTTGAGGAGACCCACTGCATTTGTCAAGGCATCCCCACGTAAGGAATTGGAACAAACCAATTCAGCAAAATTATCTGTTTTGTGTTGAGGTGTTGACTTGACACCACGCATTTCATAAAGTTTAACTGGAATACCACGCTCTGCGATTTGGTAGGCTGCTTCAGAACCTGCCAAACCAGCACCGATAACATTGATATAAGATTGAGACACGACACTAATACCTCTTTGGGAGTGTGAAGACAAGGTTCACATTGAAAAAGCCAATCAAACTTAAGAGTTTTCGAGTTTCTTGGCTCAGGCTGAAAAAGTCCACAGGACTTTTTCACTCCCACAAATCTTTCTATTTTTTCTTCTACTAGTATAACAAAAAAAGGGAAGAAGGCAAACTTCCCTGTTTAGTCATTTTCTTCCCAATCGTGATAGGCAGCGTAAAGCTGGCTCTTATTCCACTGGTAAAACTTAGCTACTTCCTTGATAGCTTGGTTTTTCTTCATGCCTTGCTGGATACGGGCTTGAATTTCTAAGAATAAGTCCTCCTCGTCTTTTTCTTCCACATCCTGACTGGCACCTTCAACAATGAGAAGGCATTCTCCCTTAAGTGGCGTTTCAGCGATGCTTTCCAGCAATTCAGAGATCTTTCCTCGTTGGTATTCTTCATAGATTTTAGTCAATTCCCTAACCAAGACCACCGAGCGGTCGCCATAAACTGCTAACATATTTTCTAAAGTATCTGCCACACGATGGGGCGATTCATAGAAAATCTGAGTTTCAGGATAGTCTTTTTTCAAGTCGAAAAATTGCTTTTGCTGGCCTGATTTTCTCGGTAAAAAGCCGTAAAAGATATGTGGCTGTGGTGCTAAACCACTGGCAATCAAGGCAGAAATCCCTGCAGAGGCACCTGGAACTGTGACAACTGTAATCTCTTCCTCAATAGCTGCCTTGACCAAATCATGACCAGGGTCCGAGATACTAGGCAGACCCGCATCGGATACCTGAGCAATACTTTGTCCTGCTTTCAGGAAACCAATCAAATCAGGAATCTTTT
>CAURCY010000132.1:0-2902 GCA_963523355.1 uncultured Streptococcus sp. | reverse complement strand
GAATCCCAAATATAGATTTGGTCACCATCACTCGTCTCTTGTTTGACTCTATCTACTACTTGATGTTGTTCTCTATAAGAAGCTGGATGCAAGACAAAACGAGCAACAAAAGGAATTGCAATCAGATAAACCACCACTAGGATAGGTAAGTAGAGATTCCCCTTCATAAATTTTTTCCATAAAGTAGGAGCTTCTTCTCTTCTCCGACGACGAGCTCCTCTAGCTGAATGTTTCCCACGAATACTAGTCATCAAAAGAAGGAGTAAAAATGGAAGGATTAGAATCAAACGCGAACCGTGAAGAGGTTCTTGAGAAAAAAGCAACAAGGCTAATACAAATAAGAAAGCAAAACTAGCTGGTACTGAAATAACATATAATCTTGATGCCTTTGATTGGAACAATCCTAGAAAAACAAGGAAGAGAGCTCCTAAACCAAAGGTCAACAAACCATAAAATACAACATTATCCATTAGTTGAGGATTGGTAAAGACCTGAAGGGAATCAATCGGATACAAAAGACTTCCTATAGCTCCTCCAAAACCACCTGAAGCAAGCACATAGTAGCCTACTGGGTAAAAGATGAGAGAAAAACCAAGTGCCGCTGCAAAAAACTGATAAACTCCATGGACAAAACGGTCATGCCCAACATTAAAGACAAATAAACCAATCGTTACTACTGCCGTAAAGAGAAGACTTGTAATAGGCTCTATGAAAAATGATAGACCCAAAAAGATCCCCAGACGTAGAAAACCCTTGTCATGGTTAGGATTTAATAGATAAGCTGCTATGAATGAAAATCCTGCAAACAGAAATGGCAAAGCTAAGATAGTAGCGTAACCTCCGCCAAAACCGAGACCAGATACCAAAATATAAAATATGGTTAGGAGTTGCTTGGCTTGTTCCCTTTGTCCCGTCAGATAGTCAGTTGAAGAAAAGAGGAAATAACCTCCTCCTAAGAGAGCTAGCCATTCTACCAAGGCAAAAAGAATGCCTCCTTGGGTAATATAAAGTAGCAAGTAATAAAGAAGACCGTGACTAGCATAATAGCTACTGTAAAGCTGTCCTCCCTGATGCCAAGCCCACCCTATATACAAATCCTGCGCCTGAGAAGGACTTACCATATCTAAAAGTAAAGGTATCACCACAGAAAAAACCGTTGCAATCGTACTTCCAATGATGAGTCTGAAAAACGGGAAAGCTACCTGTTCTTCTTTTTCCACATGAGATTCAAGATTCCTATCCAGTCTATTTTCAATTTCATTACTCTGTATCGTTTCGGATACTTCTTCGATTCTGCCATATACAGCCATGTCGTTTCTCCTATTCAATTTATCTGTCTTAGTATATCAAAAAGACCTAAAATTGTCAGCTTGCGATGGGTGTTTGAGTGATTTTTTGCATAGTTTCACAAAGGTTTCAATTTCCCGAAATCGGTGTAAATGCGTCTGTTCAAACGTCGTGATATAGTTCAATTCTTTCTGAGTCAGCATCGTTCCTCCTACATCTTCTTATTCGTAAAAGGCAAGAAAAATAGGACCGGTTTGTATCCTCAGTCCTAGATTTCTTATAAGATAGGGGCGAATAACTGGGCAATTTCCTTAATTAATTTCTGATACCAGCTATTTTTTATCGTATGAGGGAAAATTTCTTGCGATGCTGAAAAAATCTCTTGAAAATCTTTTTGAATCTCAGTGATTGATTCCGTTTTATATAACAAAACTGCATTTTCATAGTGGTGAAGCAAACTTCTATAATCTAAGTTAATGGTCCCAACTGCAGCAAAGTCCTTATCCACTAAGATTTGTTTACTGTGGATAAAACCTGGACTATACTCAAAAATCCTTACTCCTGCTGACAACAAATCCGGATAGGCCCCTCTTGTAATGAGTTGGATTAATTTTTTATCCGGAATGAAAGGGGTCACGATGCGGACGTCAACACCCCTCATGGCTGCATTTTTAATACTCTCTGTTAAGTCATAGTCAATAATCAAATAGGGTGTTGTGATATAGACTGAATCAGTAGCCTGATTAATCAAACTTTGATAGACTTTTTTCCCTACCTGGGTACGGAAGATGGGCTTGGGTCCACTACCGTAAGGAATGCAGAGCCCTTGGCCAGAACAAGGCTGATTTTCCAAGTGATACTGGTCAAAATCGCTGATTTCCCCACGATTGATGTACCAAGTCATCAAAAAGAGACGGGTTAGAGCCTTAACACCAGGGCCATCTATGCGAATCCCACTATCCTTCCAATAGCCAAAACGTTCTACATGATTGATGTACTCATCGGCTAAGTTAATGCCTCCTGTATAAGCTACCTGACCATCTATGACAAGGATTTTACGATGGTCCCGATTGTTGTAAGCCACCGTCAAACGAGGAATCACCTTGTTAAACTTATGGGCTTCAATTCCTCGACTACGAAGCTGAATAGTGTAGTCTCCGGGTAAAGTCGCCATACAGCCGATATCATCATAGAGCATCTTGATCTCTACACCCTGAGCTGCCTTTTGCTCTAGTATATCTAGTATGCTATTCCACATCAAACCTTCTTCGACAATATAGTACTCTAGAAAGATAAATTTCTCAGCTTTCTTAAGGTCTTCCAACATATGCTGCCACATGCTTTCACCCGAAGAAAAGAATTGTGAATCCGTTCGATCATATACATCGGCATTGCTATCCATACTCAACAAAGATTTAATAACTCCGTAAGCCGCCTTATCATCTTCCTTCAATTTCTGGCGGAGAGCTTTACTGTTATCCTCCCGAAAATGCATAGAACCAAGTCTATCCAACTGCTTGATTTCTTTTTTGGACAATCGCCTTTCACCAAACATCAGATAGAGCAAGGGTCCGATGACAGGAACAAAAGTTACCACTAACCACATTACTTTACT
>CAURCY010000131.1:0-2964 GCA_963523355.1 uncultured Streptococcus sp. | reverse complement strand
CTCAGCAAGAAATAAAAACTATAATCAGAAGAAAAACAAGGAAAAAATGTAACTAGTTTTTACCTTGTTTTTTCTATATAATGGGAAAAATGAGTAGATAAAGAGGTAAATGTATGCTAAGATTTCCAAAGGATTTTGTCTGGGGATCCTCTACTTCTGGACCACAAACAGAAGGACGTGTAGCTGGTGACGGTAAGGGAGATAATCTCTGGGATTATTGGTACCAAGTGGAGCCAAATCGTTACTATAATGGGATTGGTCCAGATAAAACATCAACATTTTATGAAAACTGGGAAAAGGATATTGAGCTACTGTTAGAAACTGGTCACACGGCCTTTCGGACTTCTATTCAGTGGTCACGGATTTTTCCACAAGGGCGTGGAGAAGTCAATTCTCAGGGTGTAGATTTTTACCGTAAGGTTTTTGAGGCTATTAAGGCCAAAGGGATTCGTCTTTTAGTCAATCTTTATCATTTTGATTTGCCTTTTGCCCTTCAAGAGGATGGTGATGGTTGGGAAAATAAGGCGACTGTTTCAGCCTATGAAGACTATGCTCGTTTTTGTTTTGAGACTTATGGAGATTTAGTGGATCAATGGATTACCTTTAACGAGCCCATCGTTCCAGTAGAATTTGGATATTTTTACGATGCCCATTATCCACATAAGGTGGATGCAGAGGCAGCCGTTAAAGTAGCTTATCATACACAATTGGCCAGCAGTCGGGTGGTTAAGGCTTGTCACGAACTCTTGCCTGATTCCAAGATTGGGATTGTCCTCAACTTGACACCGGCTTATCCACGTAGCCAGCATCCTGCTGATGTCAAGGCAGCTCGCATTGCGGACCTTTTTCAGGCCCAATCTTTCTTAGATCCGTCTGTTTTGGGGACTTATCCACAGGAGTTGGTAGAAATCTTGCATGAACACGGTCTCTTGCCTGATGCTACAGAGGAGGAGTTGGAACTCATTCGTGACAATACAGTAGATTTTCTTGGTGTCAACTACTATCAACCTTTGCGTGTTATGGCTCCTCGATTTGCTAAGCATCCAGAGAGTCCACTCTTACCAGAACATTTTTACGAGCCTTATGTGATGCCTGGACGTAAAATCAATCCTCATCGTGGCTGGGAGATTTATGAGCAAGGGATTTATGACATTGCTCAAAATATCAAGGAAAATTATGGCAATATTGAGTGGATGTTGACAGAGAATGGTATGGGTGTTGAAGGGGAAGAAAAATTCCGTCAAGATGGAATGATTCAAGATGATTACCGTATTGACTTTGTAAAAGGTCATCTTCGTGAACTGCACCGTGCCATTGAAGATGGAGCCAACTGTAAAGGATACTTAATCTGGACCTTTATCGATTGCTGGTCATGGCTCAATAGCTATAAAAATCGCTATGGCTTGGTCGAATTAGACTTGGAAACGCAAGAACGTCGTCTGAAGAAATCAGGGCACTGGTTCAAGGAATTAAGCGATAATAATGGATTTTAAAAAGGACTCTGACTGATTATCCTAATTGGTCAGAGTCTTTTGCTTACAGGAGCTTAATTTGAACTATACCAATTTTTACTCTTGACAAGTGAAAGAAACAAGTATATACTGTTTTTGCTGATTCTATAAAAGAGGAATTAGACTATACCAATTTTAAGGAGAAAGCACAGCTGGTCTGTGTCGTATATACTATGTGTGGAATTGTTGGTGTTGTTGGAAACACAAATGCAACTGATATTTTGATTCAAGGGCTTGAAAAGCTCGAATACCGTGGCTATGATTCTGCGGGGATTTTTGTCCTAGGTGGTGCTGAAAATCATCTAGTCAAGGCTGTCGGTCGTATCGCAGAATTATCTGCCAAGACAGCTGGTGTTGAGGGAACAACTGGTATCGGACATACTCGTTGGGCGACTCACGGGAAACCAACGGAAGACAATGCTCACCCACACCGCTCTGAGACAGAACGTTTTGTCTTGGTTCACAATGGAGTGATTGAGAACTACCTTGAAATCAAGGAAGAATACCTTGCAGGTCACCACTTTAAGGGGCAAACAGATACTGAAATCGCCGTTCACTTGATTGGAAAATTTGCGGAAGAAGATGGCTTGTCAGTTCTTGAAGCCTTCAAAAAAGCTCTTCACATCATCCGTGGTTCTTATGCCTTTGCCTTGGTTGACTCACAAGATCCTGAAGTCATCTACGTAGCTAAAAATAAATCACCACTTTTGATTGGTCTTGGAGAAGGATATAACATGGTCTGCTCAGATGCTATGGCTATGATTCGTGAAACCAACCAATACATGGAAATTCATGACCAAGAGTTGGTAATCGTCAAGGCGGATAGCGTGGAAGTTCAAGACTATGATGGTAATAGTCGTGAGCGCGCTAGCTACACTGCTGAGCTAGACTTATCTGATATCGGTAAGGGAACTTATCCTTACTACATGCTCAAGGAAATTGATGAGCAACCAACTGTTATGCGTAAACTCATCCAAGCCTACACAGATGAGGCTGGTCAAGTAGTAGTAGACCCAGCTATCATCAAGGCTGTTCAAGACGCAGACCGTATCTACATCCTTGCAGCTGGGACATCTTACCACGCAGGATTTGCTTCTAAGAAGATGCTGGAAGAATTGACAGATACACCAGTTGAACTTGGAATTTCATCTGAGTGGGGTTACGGTATGCCACTTCTCAGCAAGAAACCACTCTTCATCTTTATCAGTCAGTCTGGTGAAACAGCGGATAGCCGTCAGGTTTTGGTTAAGGCTAATGAAATGGGAATCCCAAGCTTGACAGTGACAAACGTACCAGGCTCTACTCTTTCTCGTGAAGCCAACCATACTATGCTTCTTCATGCAGGTCCTGAAATTGCCGTAGCCTCAACCAAGGCTTATACAGCGCAAATCGCAGCCCTTGCCTTCCTTGCAAAAGCAGTCGGAGAAGCAAATGGCAATGCCAAAGCGCAAGC
>CAURCY010000130.1:0-2999 GCA_963523355.1 uncultured Streptococcus sp. | reverse complement strand
CAGACTATACTGTCGGTTGTGGAATCGCACCACATCAGCTTGCGCTCGCGGACTTCTTTAACTAAGATATTTTGGATTAATCTAGGCGTCGCAGTCGAAGATAATACTTGAGTATATCGAGACAAGACAACGAAGAGTAAGCCAAAATAGCTAGTTAAAGTCACCGCCGGTCGGGAATCTCACCCAGCCCTGAAGACCCCTTTATCATAACAAAAAACGCTTGCAAGTGCAAGCATTTTGTTTATTTCAATTTATCTGCTTCATAGGTGTGAACAAGCTCAAGACCTGCAAAATTTTGCTGACGAAGTGCTTCATAAACAATCATGCAGACGGTATTAGACACATTGAGACTGCGGACATGTTCATCATTCATAGGAATACGGAGAGCTTTCTCAGGATGTTCTCGCATAAAGTCCTCAGGCAAGCCCTTGTCTTCACGTCCAAAGAGAAAATAATGGTCTTCGTCCGTCGATAAATCTGCTTCAGAATAAACCTTTTCCGCAAATTTTGAAATCAGATAGAGTTTACCCTTCATCTGAGACATAAAATCTTCCAAACTGTCATAAAAATAAATCTCAAGCTTATCCCAGTAGTCCAAACCAGCTCGCTTCATCTTCCGATCATCAATGGGAAATCCCATCGGTTTGATGATGTGGAGGGGAGAATTGGTCGCAGCGCAAGTACGCGCAATGTTACCTGTATTTTGTGGAATCTGAGGTTCAAATAATACAATGTGATTTGTCATGACTGGCTTCCTTTTATCATTGCAAAAAAATAGCCACACTGCCCGGAGTCAAGCTCAGCAAACAGCGTGGTTAAGGCATCGTTAACTTACCTCACAACAGGTTTGAAGTAAATCAGCGAAACTACTTTCTTAGTATAACACTTTCAGAATCATTGTCAATAGAAACGACTTGATTTTTTTACTTTTTTTGATGATATTTTCATGTTTGGTCATTCCCTTTCTGAAAAGGTATGGCAAAAGAGCCAAATCACTTCAAATCAGAGACATTGTCATAGAAGTTAAACAAATGTAGCTTCAAAAACTTGAAAAAGGCCTTTCTTCCCCTAAAAATCGCCTTAGCAAGTGCATTTTTTGCTAAAAAAGGGTATGATAGTTACATCATGAAAAAGTAGGTTTTTTATATGAAAATTGTCCTTGTTGGTGGAGGGAAAGTTGGTTTCGCCCTCTGTCGTTCACTGGTTGCAGAAAACCATGACGTTGTCCTCATCGAACAAGATGAGGCTGTCCTCAATCACATTGTCAGTCGCTTTGATATCATAGGATTCCTTGGAAATGGTGCTGACTTTGCCATCTTGGAGCAAGCCGGTGTTCAAGAGTGCGATATCTTTATCGCCCTAACCGAACACGATGAAGTGAATATGATTTCAGCGGTACTTGCTAAAAAAATGGGGGCTAAAGAAACCATCGTTCGGGTGCGAAATCCTGAATACTCTAATGCCTATTTTAAAGAGAAAAATATTCTTGGATTTTCACTTATTGTTAATCCAGAGCTCCTGGCAGCGCGTGCGATCTCAAATATCATTGATTTCCCTAATGCCCTCTCTGTCGAACGATTTGCTGGAGGCCGGGTCAGTCTCATGGAGTTTGTTGTCAAGGATTCTAGCGGTCTTTGTCAAATGCCAATCTCAGATTTCCGTAAAAAATTTGGTAATGTTATCGTCTGTGCTATGGAGAGAGATCATCAACTTATGATTCCAAGTGGTGATGTTACTATCCAAGACAAGGATAGGATTTTTGTTACGGGAAATCGTGTAGATATGATGCTTTTCCATAACTATTTTAAATCTCGTACAGTGAAAAGCTTGCTTATCGTCGGGGCTGGAAAGATCGCTTATTATCTACTCGGCATTTTAAAAGACAGTCGCATTGATACCAAGATTATCGAGATCAATCCTGAAAGAGCTCGTTTCTTCAGTGAAAAGTTCCCCAATCTCTATATTGTCCAAGGAGATGGAACTGCAAAAGACATTTTGTTGGAGGAAAGTGCTCCCCACTATGATGCAGTCGCAACCTTGACTGGGGTTGATGAGGAAAATATCATCACTTCTATGTTTCTTGACCGTGTTGGCGTCCATAAGAATATCACCAAGGTCAACCGAACAAGTCTTTTAGAGATTATCCACGCGCCTGATTTTTCAAGTATTATCACACCAAAAAGCATCGCAGTGGATACCATTATGCACTTTATCCGTGGTCGAGTAAACGCTCAGTATTCAGACCTTCAAGCCATGCACCATCTCGCAAACGGTCAAATTGAAACTCTCCAATTCCAAATCAAGGAAGCTAATAAAATGACTGCCAAACCTCTATCACAGTTGAAATTGAAAAAAGGGGTTCTCATCGCAGCCATTATCCGAAAAGGAAAAACAATCTTCCCTACTGGAGAGGATATGCTTGAGGTGGGAGACAAGTTGCTCGTGACGACCTTATTGCCAAACATCACCAAAATTTATGATTTGATTGAGAGGTAAAAAATGAATAAAAGTATGATTCGTTACCTCCTCTCAAAACTTCTCTTGATTGAGGCTGTTCTTCTCCTAGTCCCTGTCAGTGTAGCGATCTATTACCAAGAATCCAGTCAAGTATTTATCGCTCTCTTTTCTACGATTGGAATTTTAGTCCTTCTCGGTGGTCTAGGCGTTTTACGGAAACCGAAAAACCAACGGATTTATGCCAAGGAAGGGGTCTTAATTGTTGCCCTCTGTTGGATTCTCTGGTCTTTCTTTGGTGGCCTCCCCTTTGTATTTTCAGGACAAATCCCAAACGTCATCGATGCCTTCTTTGAAATCAGTTCTGGATTTACGACTACAGGAGCAACTATTCTGAACGATGTTTCCGTTCTCACTCGTTCCCTCCTCTTCTGGCGAAGTTTCACCCACTTGATCGGAGGGATGGGGGTACTCGTCTTTGCACTTGCCATTATGGACAATGCTAAGAATAGCCACTTGGAGGTGATGAAGGCTGAGGTCCCTGG
>CAURCY010000129.1:0-3026 GCA_963523355.1 uncultured Streptococcus sp. | reverse complement strand
TCTCCACTGGTTGGTGTATCCAACATGCCAATCGTATTCATCAGCGTAGACTTACCAGAACCTGATGGTCCCATGATAGCAACGAATTCACCCTCATTCACTTCAAGGTTAATATTTTTGAGTACCTGCAGTTCTTGGTCACCGTTACGGTAACTTCTGCAGATATTTTTTAGACTAATTAGTTGCTTCATCAGCCTTCACCTCTTTTCCTTCCTCTAGAGAAGACGTTGGGTTACTGATGACCTTGACTCCATTTGTCAGACCTGAAGTGATTTCTTGGTTGTCTGCATCAGCATTACCCAAACCAACTTCCACTTTCTTGGCCTTTTTCTGCTCGTCAAGCACCCAGACATAGTTCTTATCATTTTCAGTCACAATACTTGTTAGAGGAACCAAAATGGCTTTACTCTTATTCTTGACCTCAACACTTACTGAGAATCCTTGTTTCAAGTCACCGATTTCACTTGTAACATCGATGGTATATGGATATTTAGAACCAGAATTACCACCTGCTGCGGCAGTAGCTGCACTTGCTGCTTCGCCACTAGTTTTAGGATAGTCAGAAATGTAGCTAATCTTACCAGTCCAGCTCTTATCTTGGTAAACTTTAGAAGTAAAGGTTACTTCTTGTCCAACAGATAAATTGGCAAGGTTATATTCAGATAGTTCACCCTTAACTTGCAAGTTTTCATTACTTACGACATGAACGACTACTTGGCTAGCTCCAGTTGGAGATTTAGAAACATTGTGGTTGACTTCGACCACAGTTCCTTCTAGAGTGCTGAGAACCGTCATGGCATCCAACTGACTTTGAGCCTTACTTAATTGTGCTGCTGCATCTGCACGAGCATCACGCGCATCACCTAGTTGTGCATCAATAGATGATACTGCGTTTCCTGAGACTGGAGCTGGAGTCTGCCCTGCAGCTCCTTCGCCTCCTGCTGGCGTTGGCAACTGTGGAGCCGGAGCTGAAGCAGCTTCATTTCGTGCTTGATTTAGTTCGTTGATATGACGATCTGCCTTCGCAACTGCTCGACTCGCTGAATCATAGGCCGCCTGGGCTTCTGAACTACTGTACTTGACTAAAGCCTGTCCTTCGCTGACCTTATCACCCACAGAAACAAGGATTTCATCTAAATCTCCCTTACTAGCATCAAAATAAACATACTGTTCATTTTTTGCTGTTACTGTCCCTGACAATAAAACAGAGGATGCGACGCTTCCTTCCTTGGCAACAACAAGATGAGTAGGCTCATCTTTTACAGCGGTCTGAGAAGGTTGTCTAAAGAGTAAAATCCCCCCAGCACCTAATACAACTACACTGGCAGCACCGATTGCTGCATACAATTGCCACTTTTTAGCTTTACGATTCTTCTTCATAATGAAACTCCTTTTTGATTTAAAGTCCTTAACAATATTATATAAAAATTAGCAAATATAAACAATAACAGTTCAGAACGAAATAATGACATTTCAGGATTTGATTATTGTTCGGAATCTATTTTTATTACCATTGTACTAGTTATATAATACACTTTATTTTTCCTTTTTGCAAGCCTTTTCTTTAATTTTTTTGAACGTAGCAGATTTTTGCAATCACATCAAAAAAAAGATAGAATATGACTATCAAAAAATGACACTCTACTATTTAAAAGAGTACAAAGGAGTTTTCAATGAGAGAATACGATATCATTGCTATCGGTGGAGGTAGCGGAGGAATTGCTACCATGAACCGTGCTGGTGAACACGGAGCCAAAGCAGCCGTTATTGAGGAAAAGAAACTAGGTGGAACCTGCGTCAACGTCGGCTGTGTTCCTAAGAAAATCATGTGGTATGGGGCGCAAATCGCTGAGACTTTCCATCAATTTGGAGAAGACTACGGCTTTAAGACTACTGATCTTAACTTTGACTTTGCAACCCTACGTCGCAATCGTGAAGCCTATATTGATCGCGCTCGTTCTTCTTATGATGGCAGTTTTAAACGCAACGGAGTAGACTTGATTGAAGGTCATGCTGAATTTGTAGATTCTCATACTGTCAGCGTAAATGGTGAGCTGATTCGTGCTAAACATATCGTGATTGCTACTGGTGCCCATCCAAGTATTCCAAATATTCCTGGTGCTGAACTAGGTGGCTCTTCTGATGATGTATTTGCCTGGGAAGAATTGCCAGAGTCAGTTGCTATTCTAGGCGCGGGTTATATCGCCGTTGAATTGGCTGGCGTACTCCACACCTTTGGTGTCAAGACAGACCTCTTTGTTCGTCGCGATCGTCCTTTACGTGGTTTTGATTCTTACATCGTTGAAGGTTTGGTCAAGGAAATGGAAAGAACAAACTTACCACTTCATACTCACAAAGTCCCTGTTAAGTTAGAAAAAACTGCTGAAGGCATTACCATTCATTTCGAAGATGGTACTAGTCACACAGCTAGCCAAGTTATCTGGGCTACAGGTCGCCGTCCAAACGTTAAGGGCTTGCAACTTGAAAAAGCTGGAGTAACTCTGAACGAACGTGGCTTTATCCAAGTGGATGAATACCAAAATACTGTTGTTGAGGGAATCTACGCTCTAGGTGATGTAACAGGCGAAAAAGAACTAACTCCAGTTGCTATCAAGGCTGGACGTACTTTGTCTGAACGTCTCTTTAACGGCAAAACAACTGCTAAAATGGACTACTCAACTATTCCAACTGTTGTCTTTTCACACCCTGCTATCGGAACTGTTGGTTTGACAGAAGAGCAAGCTATTAAAGAATACGGTCAAGACCAAATCAAGGTTTACAAATCAAGCTTTACGTCTATGTACTCTGCTTGCACTTGCAACCGTCAAGAAACACGTTTCAAATTGATCACAGCTGGTTCAGAAGAAAAAGTTGTCGGACTTCATGGAATTGGCTATGGTGTTGATGAAATGATTCAAGGATTTGCTGTTGCTATCAAAATGGGAGCGACCAAGGCAGACTTTGATGCAACTGTGGCGATTCACCCAACTGCATCTGAAGAATTTGTAACTATGCGTTAATCGAAA
>CAURCY010000128.1:0-3070 GCA_963523355.1 uncultured Streptococcus sp. | reverse complement strand
GATGAAAGCGATCAAAGAATCATCCTGATGCTTTCAGGAGGCTTGATGGTTCATCTCAGCTTGATATTATTGGCGATAGTGTTTGGATTTTTGACAAGAAGCTGGTATTTTGCAGGGACTTGGATTTTTCTTAATTTGTCTTTCTTCCTAAATAACATTTTGCCAGTCGGCATCACCGATGGAGCAAAAATTTGGGAATTGCTACAACACCCTGAAAATACGAAATACGCCTACCTAATGTTGAGGCATTCTGCCCAGACCTTGCTAGCTCCTCAAGAATATGATTTAAAAGACTTTATCATGTCTGTTGATGAGGATGTGAGAGGGAGTTTTGCAGAAAGTGTTCAGACTCTTCAGGGATTGGTATTCATATTGGATGATAATATAGAGCTTGCAAAGCAACAGTTTCAGTCTGTGTTAGAGAAAACAGATAATCCAATGTCTAAAACTAGTTCTCAATTATACCTTCTTCAAGTTGCTCTGATGGAAGGAGATAATAAGAATGCGGAAGAATATGCAAGTATTCGAGGGGTCAAATCCTTTTTATCTATAAAAACAGCAGATATGCAGGTCATTCAAGCTTGGTATCAATTTAAAGTAAAGAAAGATGTAGTTCAAACTCACAAGGCTATGAAGCTTGCTAGACAGAAAATGAATAGCAGCCGGATGTTACGGGATGAGAAAAGCTATTATCAAAACTGGTTAGCCGAGCTGGAAAAGGAATTAACCGAAGGAGTCTAATATGGAACTAGAAATTTCTGATTTCACAGGCTGTAAGATTGCTTTGTTTTGTGGAGATAAGCTTCTGACTATCTTACGCGATGATAAGGCAAGCATTCCCTGGCCCAATATGTGGGAACTGCCCGGTGGGGGACGCGAGGAGGATGAAAGTCCTTTTGAGTGCGTGGCGCGTGAAGTTTATGAAGAACTGGGAATTCATCTGACTGAGGATTGTCTGCTTTGGAGTAAGGTTTATCCAAGTATGCTTTTTGCGGATAAACAATCTGTATTTCTAGTCGGTCTGTTGACACAGGAGCAATTTGACAATATCACCTTTGGTGATGAAGGACAGGGTTATCAGCTCATGAATGTTGAGGAATTTCTTAGTTCCAGTCAAGTTGTACCTCAGTTGCAGGATAGAGTGAGAGATTATATGGAGGAAGTTTGATAAATGGCGAAGCGTAGCAAAAATATCAATATGTTTCTCATGGATGGTGAAGTGACTGGAAAAATCAAATGTACTTTGTCAAATTGGACGGGAGTGATTTACAAAATACCTCGTATTCAGTTGGGAGATTTAAAGTCGCGTGATGAAATGAAACAAAGTGGTATTTATTTCTTATTTGGTCGAGATGAAGATAAACAGAAAGATGTGACCTATATTGGTCAGGCGACAACTCGGAAAAATGGTGAAGGGGTATTGTTGCGAATTCAAGAGCATACCCGTGATACTCATGCAGATTATTTTAATGATGTCATCATTCTAACAACTCAAAACAATTCTTTCGGTCCAACAGAAATTAGCTATTTGGAAAATAAATTTACTCAACTTGCTAAAGAAGCTGGTCGCTACATTGTGAAAAATGGGAATGATCCAAATCCTGGTAATGTAACTGAGGAAAAGGAATCTGAACTGGATGAAATTGTTGAAAATACGCTAATGATTATCGGCACTCTAGGTTATCGTGTTTTTGTTCCAATGACAAAGGAAGTTAGTCAAGATTTGACTGATAATCATTCAACTTATCTTTATTTAAAGCGTAAAACTAAGAAATCTAACAAAGTAATAGAAGCAACTTGTGAACGGACAACTGAAGGTTTTGTTGTTTTAGAAGGAAGTCAAGTAGAAATAAAGGATTCTCCATACCTTCCAGCAAGTTTAAAAGAAATGCGTCAGAATTTAATAGCTTCTCGGGTCATTCAAGATGGAGTGTTAAGAGAAAAACAACTCTTTTCTAGCCCTTCTTATGCAGCGGCTTTTTTGCTGGGTATGCAAACGAACGGTCGAACTGATTGGAAAGATCAGGATGGAAGAACTTTAAAAGAATTAGAAGAATTAATAGATTGATAAGGAAAAAATTTATGGAAACATGGCAAGAGTTAAAAGTTACAGTTAAGCGTGAGGGAGAGGAGTTAGTTTCTAATCTCTTGATTGAGTTGGGAGCGCAAGGTGTTGCGATTGAAGACAGCAGGGACTATGTGGGAAATGTTGATCGCTTCGGCGAGATTTTCCCGGAGGTCGAGCAACAAGAAGAAATCGTTGTGACAGCCTATTACCCTGATACGGTTGATATAGCAACAGTTGAGGCAGATTTGCAGGCTCGCCTAGCTGAATTAACAGATTTTATGGATTTGGGAGAGGTCAAAATGGGGACGACTGCCTTGGCTGAGGAAGACTGGGCGGACAACTGGAAGAAATACTATGAGCCAGCTCGTATCACTCATGATTTGACCATCGTGCCCTCTTGGACAGACTATGAGGCGACTGCTGGAGAAAAGATTATCAAGCTGGATCCTGGTATGGCCTTTGGAACAGGAACCCACCCAACTACCAAGATGAGCCTTTTTGCCTTGGAGCAGGTCCTTCGTAGTGGCGAAACGGTGCTGGATGTGGGGACTGGTTCAGGGGTTCTCTCTATTGCCAGCTCGCTTCTGGGTGCTAAGGAAATTTTCGCCTACGACTTAGATGACGTGGCAGTTCGTGTTGCTCAGGAAAATATTGAGCTCAACCCTGGTATGGAAAACATCCATGTAGCTGCAGGAGACTTGCTTAAGGGTGTTGAGATTGAGGCAGATGTCATCGTGGCCAATATCTTGGCGGACATCCTCGTTCATCTGACGGATGATGCTTATCGCTTGGTCAAGGACGAAGGTTACCTGATCATGAGTGGCATTATCAAGGATAAGTGGGACATGGTGCGCCAGTCGGCTGAGTCAGCTGGATTTTTCCTTGAAACCCATATGATTCAAGGGGAATGGAATGCCTGCGTCTTCAAGAAGACTAAGGATATCTCTGGTGTGATTGGAGGCTAGCATGCAACAGTATTTTGTCAAAGGCAGTGCTATCTCT
>CAURCY010000127.1:0-3098 GCA_963523355.1 uncultured Streptococcus sp. | reverse complement strand
TTTATACGATCTACTGATTTCGATTTATCTCTATCTTTCGTTAAGAAATTTTTTTCATTTACATTGAATGATTTACCTCATCAAATTTGTAAATATCCTAAACCTTCACTAGGCGTCATAGCCAATATCAAAAAAGGCTAATTCTAAGGCAACTGCTTGATTCCAGCGTTCCTGAAGTTCTGTCAAATCTTCTCGACCTTTCCCGAAACGATTGAGTTCGTCAACCAGAAATTGAACCCACTCTGCAAAGAAAGGACCTCTGTGGAGATTGATCCATTCCGAATGAATATAAGCTTCAGGTAGAGCCAAATCTTTAGAACCCCAGTCTAGATAAAGCCCTTCTGCAATGACCAGCATGACCAAAAGATGGGCATAGTCTGATGATGACACAGCAGAATACATAAGCTGCTGAAAGGCTTTTGTTACAGGATGCAAGGTCACTTCCTGGTAATCATTCTCAGATACTTTTAACTCTTTAAAAGCCTTTTGGAAATAACCGTCTTCATCTGCTTCAAGAAAGCCTAGTTGCTTGGCAAAACGAAGTTTGGATTCAAGCTGGTCTGCGTGGGCTACGCAAGCACCCAGCATGGATAAGAAGGCATCAAAGAAGTGATAATCTTGAATTAGGTAGTCTTTTAAGACCTTATTCTCAATTGTCCCCGCAAAAAGTTCCTTAACAAAACGATGATTGATTGCAGCCTGCCAATCCTTCTGACTGCTTTTTAATAATTCTCCAACAGTCAAACCTGGCTCAAATGCATAGTCTTGTGTTTCCATATTTACTTTTCCTCTCTTTACTCGTTCGTAATCAACAAAACACCAAGAAAATCCTAGTTTTACTTGACCTTTTTAAAGAAAATCAAGGGCGTTCAAGAAGAGCTACCTAAATGCTTTGTATCACCTTCATCCAGCTTATATAAACAAAAAAACTCCAATTACAATCAAGAATTAGAGTTTAGCTTACAAGATTAGATCGTTCATTTCGCCATACGAAAAAACGTTTCACATTTCCCTTCGCCAGTCTTAACTGTATCAGGTTCAATGGGTATCATCTCAGCCTAAAGCACCCCAAATGTCTTTATTATTTAATTACTGCACCAGTATAGCAAAAAATGAAAGCCCTAGCAAGATATTTGATTGGAAAATATATTTATATAGACTTTTATATGATTTTCCTTTATTCAAACGTTTAAAACACAAACAAAAACCTCCACACTTAGTGGAGGCAAGCTGTTTTATCAATACAATTTTAAGTCACGAGGGTCAACTGGGAAGGTTGGGTTGTATGGGTTGTGACGGAGTTTGAAGTGTTTGACATCTTCAATGGTCTGAGTTCCAGACAATTGCATAACTGTCTTCAATTCCGCATTCAAGTGTTCAAAGACTTGGCGTACACCGACACTACCACCGAGAGCCAAGCCATAGATAACAGGGCGACCAATAGCTACCAAGTCTGCTCCTGAAGCCAAGGCTTTAAAGACGTGTTGACCACGACGAATACCTGAGTCAAAGACAATTGGTACGCGTTTGTCAACTGCTTCTGCTACTTCTTGAAGTGAGTCAAAGGCAGCTGGTCCACCGTCGATTTGGCGACCACCGTGGTTGGTTACCCAGATACCAGAGGCACCTGCAGCAAGCGAACGTTCAACGTCCTCACGGCATTGTGGTCCCTTGACATAAACAGGAAGTCCTGAGTATTCAGCGATAAATTCTACATCACGTGGAGACAAGCGTTGTTTAGCTGATTTGTAAACAAAGTCCATTGATTTTCCAGCACCTTCTGGCAGGTATTCCTCAACAATCGGCATACCAACTGGGAAGACAAAACCATTGCGCTTATCGACCTCACGATTGCCCCCTACAGTTGCATCTGCCGTCAAGACAATCGCTTTATAACCTTCAGCCTTCACACGGTCCATGATGTGGCGGTTGATTCCGTCATCTTTACTAAAGTAAAATTGGAACCAATGAGGTGTCCCTTGAAGGGCTTCCGTAATTTCTGGAAGATCGACAGTAGAGTAAGAGCTAGTTGTGTAAAGAGAACCAAACTCATGCACACCACGCGCAGTCGCCACTTCACCCTGTTCATTTGCCAATTTATGAGCCGCAACAGGCGCCATAATGATTGGTGAAGACAATTTTTCACCTGCAAATTCAATCTCTGTACTTGGATTTTCTACATTGCAAAGCGTATGCGGAACAATGAGCTTGTGGTTAAAGGCACGAATATTCTCACGTAAAGTGAAAGTATCTTCCGCCCCACTAGCGATATAGCCAAAGGCTGCTTTAGGAATAACTTGTTGCGCCATTGGCTCCAAATCATAGGTATTGATGAAATCTACATGACCTTCTGCATTGCTTGTTTTGTATGACATAAAATGCCCTCCTTAATAAGTAAGCGTTTACTTTGTATATTACAAAAATATCTTAACTCTTTTTTCAAAACTTTTCAAATATTTTGTTTGGAAATTTCATACTTTCAATCATTTTACAGAGATAATTAAAAATGATAAACTTTCTTAAGTTATGGAAATTCAAATAATCTTTTCATTTTCTAGTATAAAAAAGAAATCAGGTAATCCTAGTGACTACCTGATTTTCTATGTTTTAGGCATTTTGCCAATTTTCTTGGTCTTCTTTAAAACGTTTAAGGAGATCAAGTCCTTCTGGCGTAATGTAACCTTCTTCTTGGGCTAGGTGAATAAGCTCACTGTAGTTTGAAAGTGTGACTAACTTAACACCTGCATCTGCAAAGTTCTTATCTGCTTTTGGCAATTGGTAGCTGAAAATCGCTACAACACCGAGAACCTCTGCTCCTTCTCGTTTAGCAGCTGCTACAGCTTCAAGAACAGAACCGCCAGTTGAAATAAGGTCTTCAACCACTACCATCTTTTGCCCCTGAGCTACGCGGCCTTCGATTTGGTTACCAGCTCCGTGGTCTTTTGGTTTGCTACGGATATAGGCAAATGGCAAGTTCATCTTATCAGCAATGATAGCTCCGTGTGGAATCCCAGCTGTTGCAGTTCCTGCAATCACTTCTACATCTGGAAAGGCTTCTTTGATAGCATCTACAAAACCATTTTCAATGAGAGTACGAG
>CAURCY010000126.1:0-3157 GCA_963523355.1 uncultured Streptococcus sp. | reverse complement strand
TGGGTTGATGTTTACGTCTTTAACTTCTTTAAGGTATTCTGCATCAACAGCTTCGCCGATAACTTCAATCAAGCCAGAAGCTTTTTCCGCTTCTACATCGGCAACTTCCACAGCGAATGGATTTTCGATAGCACGAATGTAAGTAGTCAAAGCGTCCGCGTCATGTGGAGGCATTTGTCCACCGTCTTCACCGTAAACCTTGTAACCGTTAAATGGAGCAGGGTTGTGGCTGGCTGTGACCATGATACCTGCGAAACAGTTGAGGTGACGAACTGCAAATGATAGTTCTGGAGTTGGACGAAGGCTTTCAAATACGTAAGATTTGATGCCGTGTTTAGCAAGAACTGCCGCAGATTCAAAGGCAAACTCAGGTGAGAAGTGACGGCTATCGTAGGCAATTGCTACACCACGTTCTTTTTCGTTTCCACCTTTTGACTCAATCAAACGAGCCAAACCTTCAGTAGCTTGGCGAACAACGTAGATGTTGATGCGGTTTGTACCAGCACCAATCAAGCCACGCATCCCTGCAGTACCAAATTCAAGATTTGTATAGAAGGCATCTTCCTTTGTTTTTTCGTCCATATTTTCCAAATCTTGACGAAGGTAGTCTGGAAGGTCAGCAAAATCGACCCATTTTTGATAATTTTCTTGGTAAGTCATAGAGTGTCTCCTTTGTTTATTTGCTTTAATCGCTTTCATTATATCACGATTTGACATTTTAGTAAAACGTTAGCATAACTTAAAATGTAGGAAATTAACTTTTGCACTTTAGCGGGAAAATGGTGGGGACTGTGCTTACTTATACTAAGTTAGGGATGAAAATTAATTATTAGATACTTTATAACATGAAAGTTTATAATTCATTTTGTAGGTTTGTTGAAGAAAAAAATCAAAAATATTGTTATATTCTATTCTTTTTATAAAGAATCCTTTAATGCATCAAATGAACAGATAGAAAAATTTAAGTTAAAACTCTATAAATTTAAGATATTTTGAAAATATCTGGTTTCTGTTTTGATTTTTATTCTGCGTATGGTAAAATATAGTAAATCATTAAAGGAGAATCCATTATGAAAAAAATTCTTAAGCATTCTGCCTTGCTTTTATCAGCTTTAGCACTGGTTGCCTGTGGAGCTCAAAAAAAAGCAAGCGACAATGGTACAGCTTCAAACTCTAACTTTGAGGTTTCTGTAAAAGACGGTATGTATGTATTGCCTAAAGATGAGGATTCATCATCAACATACCTTGCACTTCAAGTCGAAATCAAGAACAATCGTGATAAACAGTTTAGTTTTACTAGCCAAGATATCACGCTATACAATGAAAAGGATGAAAAATTACAACCAATTCAAGTTTATGAAAGCGACAGTAAAACGAAATTTATGTCATATGGTGACAGTCTTTCTAAAGGAAAGAGCGTTGCTGGTTATGTAGTGTATGAAGTCGATAAGAATGCTAAGTATGAACTTCACTTTGCACCTAGCTTTTACGATGACATCAAAGAAAATTCTAAAAAGAATAACGATGTAGCAATCAAGGTGGATCCAAGTCAGTATGAAGACAATATTGATGAAGCGAAAGATGTAATGAAAAAATATGTCGATGCTGTTTACCTTAATGGGGAAAGTTCTGGTGGTGGAACGAACCTAAGTGCTACTGATAATAAGTCACAAGTTGTTGCGCTTGCTGATGATAAAAAATCTTCTGATAATAGTGCTGAATTCACAAACGATGCGAAAGCTGATAAAGAAGAGTTTATCAAGAAATTTACAGAATCGTTCGGAAAAGGCTTCTATAACTACAAACCGTCTGATTCAGAACTTAGAACATTCGCAGATGCTTACATCAAAGCAAATGCTAAGAGAGCAAAAGTTGATTACAAGGTGAAGACATACTTGCCAGACTATGCTGTTGTTTATGTTAGACCAGAAACAATCGACTTGGATAACTTGAATGTTTATGAATTGAGCCGTAAATTCTACGAAGAAAACAAAGGTAAATATAGCAACTACTCTGAAGCTATGAAAGCTGGTGAAAAATACATTTTAGAAAATGCACCAAGTCAATTTGATTCAACTCCTCTAGACACTAGTGATAACATGAAGAAAGAGGGTTATGAAATTAAAATGACTAAGAAAGATGGAAAATGGACCATCGATACCTCTTCTAAAAACTATGAATTGAAAGATATGGCTCGCACATTCCGTGGAGGCATTGGATACTAAGATGAAAGGTTCGAGTTTATGACTCGAACTTTTTTCGTTGCAATTGTGCAAAAGAGAAAAAGATAGTAAAATAGAGATATGATTATTTTACAAGCTAATAAAATTGAACGATCTTTTGCTGGTGAGGTTCTTTTTGAACATATCAATCTGCAAGTAGATGAACGAGACCGAATTGCTCTTGTTGGGAAAAATGGTGCAGGTAAGTCTACTCTTTTAAAGATTTTGGTTGGAGAAGAGGAGCCAACTAGTGGAGAAATCAATAAGAAAAAAGATATTTCTCTGTCTTACCTAGCCCAAGATAGCCGTTTTGAGTCTGAAAATACCATCTACGATGAAATGCTTCACGTCTTTGATGACTTGCGTCGGACAGAGACACAACTGCGTCAGATGGAGTTGGAGATGGGTGAAAAGTCTGGTGAAGATCTAGATAAACTGATGGCGGATTATGATCGTTTATCAGAGAATTTCCGTCAGGCTGGTGGCTTTACCTACGAAGCTGATATTCGATTGATTTTGAATGGATTCAAGTTTGACGAGTCTATGTGGCAGATGAAAATTGCCGAGCTTTCAGGTGGTCAAAATACCCGTCTGGCACTTGCCAAAATGCTCCTTGAAAAGCCAAATCTCTTGGTCTTGGACGAGCCAACCAACCACTTGGATATTGAAACGATTGCTTGGCTAGAGAATTACTTGGTGAACTATAGCGGTGCACTCATTATTGTCAGTCACGACCGTTATTATTTGGACAAGGTTGCGACGGTTACACTGGATTTGACCAAGCATTCCTTAGATCGCTATGTAGGCAATTACTCTCGTTTTGTTGAGTTGAAGGAGCAAAAGCTAGCTACTGAAGCAAAAAACTATGAAAAGCAACAGAAGGAAATCGCGGCTCTAGAAGACTTTGTCAATCGCAATCTAGTCCGAGCTTCAAC
>CAURCY010000125.1:0-3236 GCA_963523355.1 uncultured Streptococcus sp. | reverse complement strand
TATCTTTTTGAGTTGAAACGGATACATATTCTCCACCAGCCATTGAAAAGGCACCTGCCAAAATAGCTGCAAAGCCTGATAAAAAGATAATCCAGATATTGGTCGTGGCACTAGCAACCCCGATAACCACACCAGCAATGGAAATAATCCCATCATTGGCACCAAGCACACCCGCACGCAGGATATTTAAACGACCTGCAAAATTTGAATCAATTTCGTGATTTGTTTCTGACATATTATTCTCCTTTTTATCCAGTATAAAGGAAAAATATAAGGAAATCAATCTTTTAAAACTGTCTGAAAAAAGTTGCACGATTTTAATTTTACGAGCTTTTTAAAAGTTAGAAACAGCACTAGCTAGTAGAGAAGGATAAAAGAGAAGCAAAGCTGATAGACTAGTCCTTTTTCTACTTATCTATGGTATAATAGGAGGTAGATTTACTAATCGGAGTAAGAAAGATTTTATGATTAAACTAGTAGCAACGGATATGGACGGAACCTTCCTAGATGAGAATGGACGCTTTGATATGGACCGCCTCAAGTCTCTCTTGGTTTCCTACAAGGAAAAAGGGATTTACTTTGCGGTAGCTTCAGGGCGCGGATTTCTGTCTCTAGAAAAATTATTTGCTGATGTTCGTGATGACATTATTTTCATCGCGGAAAATGGCAGTTTGGTAGAATATCAAGGTCAGGACTTGTATGAAGCGACTATGTCTCGTGACTTTTATCTATCAACTTTTGAAATGCTGAAAACTTCACCTTATGTAGATATCAATAAACTGCTCTTGACGGGAAAAAAGGGAGCTTATGTTCTAGATACGGTTGATGAGACCTATTTGAAAGTGAGCCAGCACTATAATGAAAATATCCAAAAAGTAGCGAGTTTGGAAGATATCACAGATGACATTTTCAAATTTACAACCAACTTCACAGAAGAAACGCTGGAAGCTGGGGAAGCTTGGGTCAATGAACATGTTCCTGGTGTTAAGGCCATGACAACTGGCTTTGAATCCATTGATATTGTTCTGGACTATGTCGATAAGGGAGTGGCCATTGTTGAATTAGCTAAAAAACTTGGTATCACAATGGATCAGGTTATGGCTTTTGGAGACAATCTAAATGACTTGCATATGATGCAGGTTGTGGGACATCCTGTGGCTCCTGAAAATGCACGACCAGAGATTTTAGAATTAGCAGAGACTATGATTGGTCACCATAAGGACCAGTCGGTTATCGCTTATATGGAGGGCTTATAATGGCAGATATAAAATTGATTGCATTGGACTTGGATGGGACCTTGCTGACTACTGATAAAAGGCTGACGGATCGTACCAAGGCAACCCTGAAAGCTGCGCGTGATCGTGGTATCAAGGTCGTATTGACAACTGGTCGTCCCCTAAAAGCCATGGATTTCTTTCTCCATGAGTTAGGGACTGACGGCCACGAAGATGAGTATACGATTACTTTTAATGGTGGTTTGGTTCAGAAAAATACAGGTGAAATCCTTGATAAGACTGTCTTTTCGTATGATGATGTGGCACGCTTGTATGAAGAAACAGAGAAATTATCACTGCCTCTTGATGCCATCTCAGAAGGAACTGTTTATCAAATCCAATCGGACCAAGAAAGTCTTTATGCCAAATTCAATCCAGCTTTGACCTTTGTTCCAGTGGACTTTGAAGACCTATCTAGTCAAATGACTTACAACAAATGCGTGACTGCCTTTGCTCAAGAACCCTTGGATGCAGCCATTCAGAAGATTTCTCCAGAATTGTTTGACCAATATGAAATCTTTAAATCACGTGAAATGTTGCTAGAGTGGTCACCAAAGAATGTTCATAAAGCAACAGGTTTGGCAAAACTAATCAGCCATCTTGGAATCGACCAAAGCCAAGTTATGGCTTGTGGCGACGAGGCCAATGACCTCTCTATGATTGAATGGGCAGGGCTCGGTGTTGCCATGCAAAACGCTGTTCCTGAAGTCAAGGCAGTCGCAAATGTAGTGACGCCAATGACCAATGATGAAGAGGCTGTCGCCTGGGCTATCGAAGAATATGTGCTAAAGGAGAACTAAGATATGGGATTATTTGACCGTCTATTCGGAAAAAAAGAAGAACCTAAAATCGAAGAAGTTGTAAAAGAAGCTCTGGAAAATCTTGATTTGTCTGAAGATACAGAAGCTGAGGAAGTTTCTCAAGAAGTGGCAGAAGTTGAAAGTTCTGAAGAAGGTCTGCTCGAAGAAGAGGAAAATCAAGATACAGTTGAAGAAAGTCTGGATTCAGAGCCAGATGTAGAGGTTCATCAAGAAAAAGTCGAAGAATTGCTAAACTCAGAAGAAGTCACAGAGGAAGAGAATACTGAGCTCCTAGAGACTGTAGAAGAAAATAGTTCTGAAGTGCTTGAACCAGAAACGTCTCAAGTAGAAGAAACTGTTCAGGAAAAATATGACCGCAGTCTTAAGAAAACTCGTACAGGCTTCGGAGCACGCTTGAATGCCTTCTTTGCTAACTTCCGTTCTGTCGATGAAGACTTCTTCGAAGAATTGGAAGAATTGCTCATCATGAGTGACGTCGGTGTGCAGGTCGCTTCTAACCTAACAGAAGAGCTTCGCTATGAAGCTAAACTCGAAAACGCTAAGAAGCCTGATGCACTTCGCCGTGTCATTATCGAGAAATTGGTTGAACTCTACGAAAAGGATGGCAACTACGATGAACAAATCCATTTCCAAGATGGTTTGACAGTTATGCTCTTCGTCGGTGTGAACGGTGTTGGGAAGACAACTTCTATTGGGAAATTAGCTCATCGTTACAAGCAAGCTGGCAAAAAAGTCATGCTAGTAGCAGCAGATACCTTCCGTGCGGGAGCCGTTGCCCAGCTAGCAGAATGGGGCCGTCGTGTTGATGTTCCTGTTGTGACGGGGCCTGAAAAAGCTGATCCAGCTAGCGTTGTCTTTGATGGGATGGAACGAGCTGTAGCAGAAGGAATTGATATTCTTATGATTGATACTGCTGGTCGTTTGCAAAATAAGGATAACCTTATGGCTGAGCTGGAAAAGATTGGTCGTATCATCAAACGTGTTGTACCAGAAGCACCACATGAAACCTTCTTGGCTCTTGATGCATCAACGGGTCAAAATGCCCTGGTACAGGCCAAAGAATTTTCAAAAATCACGCCATTAACTGGAATTGTCTTGACTAAGATTGATGGAACTGCTCGAGGTGGTGTTGTTCTAGCCA
>CAURCY010000124.1:0-3298 GCA_963523355.1 uncultured Streptococcus sp. | reverse complement strand
GTGACTACTCAGCTGCTAACCAAGAACGTGTAGCAGATGCTTACGTTGCAGGACGTTACGGTTCATGGTCAGCTGCTAAAAACTTCTGGCTTAACAACGGCTGGTATTAAGAAATAACGAACAGAATAATTTGAAAAGGTCGAGGAAATCCCTCGACTTTTTTATCTTTCCTTCGGTTGATAATAGGTCTCCACTTCTTTTTTGAGATGAGACAGCATAGAAGTTTCCTCGGTCAGCTTCAGAAGTGAGAACCCTTTTTGGATAAGTCTAGCATCATCCCTACAAATCCCGATACGGACATAGCAGATAGCAAGCATATCGTAGCTTTTCTTGTTCTTGGCATCCTCTAGTAAAGTATAGCAGATTTGTTGACACATGTTTTTGTCTTGATGGTATAAGTAAATGGTGGAAAGGTTGAGTAGGATTGCCATTCGTAAGTCATATAAATGTTGGTAGTTTTTATAGACTTCCAAGCGTTGCAAGATTTTTTCAGTGATGAGATGGAGGTGTTCAATAGGAAAGCTGAAAAGGATGGTATTGAGGATTTTTAGGTCACTTTCATACCATGTATCTTGTTTTTCAATTTTTTCCCAAAGTTTTTTGACAGTTTGTTTCACTTGGTCTGACAGTTGCTCTGTACCATGTTGGCGAATATGAATGACAACTTCCAGCATATCCCTGATTTCTTCTATAGGCAGGTCGTGATGGGTCTTGAGATAGTTTTGGCATGTTTCAAAAAAATGAACTAGACCACTGCCACCAATGATGGAATTCATATTGAGATAAGTTTGCATGATTTCTGTCCGTTGGCTCGGCTGATAGAGATGGCAGATGTAGTCAAACTCTTCAAAACTCATATTCATTTGCCGGAGAAGAAAATCCATATTTTCATATTTAGGAGTTGCCTTACCACTTTCAATCTTTGATAGGCTGGTTCTTGAAAGAACATTTCCACAGACCTCTTCTTGGGTCAATCCTTTTGACTCACGTATTTCTTTATAGACCTTTCCAAAATCATAACGCATGATTTTCTCCTTTTAGTGAAAAAAGTTAACAAATAATAAAATCCTATTAAAAATATTGTATCATAGTAATATAAAAAGTAGAAAATAAAACTAAAATAAGATTGGTGTAATTTTAAAATGGGCTTAATAGTACTATGATGTAGCTAGAAAAGGGGTGGAAAAATGTTTAAAAATAAGGAGCTTTTTCGAGTAGTCATGATATTTGTGATAGGAATTATCCTAATTTTAATGACACCAGTCTTATTTAAAGTTGTGATGGAACTATTTTCAAAATAAATAGGCCTCTGCTTTAGGTAGAGTCGTGAATCAGGAGGTTAAGTGATGAACTACAATGTAAAATATCTCTTATCAGGAATATTTATTATAGTCTTTATAGGTTTTCTAGTCTGGATGCGTTATTTTAATCAGAAGAAGGAAGAAGCGCATTCGGATGTGTCTTTTGAAGCGAGGTTAGATAGTGAGGTCAAGGCCTTATATAAACAACTAGGATTGGGTGAGGAGCCTCAGTATTTCTTAGCGTATCGCTACCTACATCCTTGGTTTAATTTGGCGATTTTACCACCAACAGTTGAAATTTTCTTAACTAAAATAGCGCTGGTGATGGTGACTCCAGATGAACTACTGATAAGAAATCTTGGGAATGGGATGACTTTCACAAGTGAGCATCATCGTGATTTGCGACAAGGACTTATCCGTATTCCCAAATCAGAGATAAAAGAATTTGAGATTCGCAACTGGAAAAGAGCTTTTGTATTTGGAGACTTTTTGACGATTAAAACAAGCCAACATAGCTATTATTTGCAGGTCAGAGATGATGGACTTCAAAAGGGAAGTCTTTCCGCCAAACATTTCTCCGACTTGAAACGACAAGATTTTTTAGGATTATTGACAGATAAAAGGACATTTTGATAGACAATTGCCCCAAAAATGGAATCTCTGAATGTTCAACAATTCAAAAACCACACAGTATCCCTTTCAATTTGATTATGTTCAATATTGGAATGACTGTGTGGTTTTATTTAGAAGTTAGTTTTTGTTAGACTTTTATATACTTTGTTCGATAAAAGACAATTAAATTAGTGATAGCCGATTGCTTACTGCTGACCGAATGATGTAACTCCGCCACCTAAACTAGCGAGATCATCACTGTTTGTTGTGGGAACTTCAGCATTGTTACTATTGGTATTAGTTTCTGCTTGAGCTTCTGAAGTATTAGCTGCTTGATTTTGTGTACTTGCCACATCATTTCCGCTGCTGCCAGCACTATCAGATGAAGGTTGTTCGCTTGCAGGCGCTTGTGAACTGTATCTGCTCCCATTTGACTCAGTATAGGTTGGAGTGTAGCTCCCTCCTCCTGAAGAATAGGTTTCTCTTTCCCCCTCGCTACTAGTCGTTCCTGTTTCTTTTTTGTCAGTCTTTTGTCCTTCTTTTTTGGTCAAGACTTCAACTTGCTTTTGGAATTTAGAAATTAGTTCTTGGATGGGTTTTATTTTTTCATCAATAGTGGTTTGTTCGCTTGTGGAGTTAACACTTTTAATGATTTCTAGTATTTTTTGTAAGGAAGTGATGGCTGTTTCAAGTGTTTGTTTATCTTCAAACTGACTATCGGATTCCTTTATATCCATTTTTAAAGCTTTTTCGCTATAATGATTGGTGATTTTATCGGACGTAGTAGTAAGAAAGTCTGCTAATGTTTGCTTGCCTTCGTCAGTGTTTGGCTTCAATTCTTGAATTCTTTTCCAATCTTCTATAATTGTTTCAGAATCGATATTAAAATCTTTGATGGCTTTTTTTACTTGTTCGACATCTTGTTCATTTTTTTGCCGTTTGAAGAAAGCAATATTGCCTCTTTCTGTTAAGATGTTTTCTTGGTGAATGACTAGACCAATTAAAAGTCCAATACTTGCGACAATGATAATAGTAAAAATGGTATTTTTTGATTTTAGAATATCTTTGTAGTTTTTCACAATCGTTCTACGTACATGGATGGTAGTATCTTTAAGGGATCATGTACGTATTCCTCCTCAATATAGTATATCATTTTTAGTTTATTTTATAAATAAGATAATAAGCAGTAGAGGGATTAAGCTATAAATTACCCTCTTTTTAAACAATTATATATGTATTTACAAAGAGGTTGGTCGATTGACAGCCTCTTTCTTGTCTTCTCCAACCAAGCATGTTATAATGAATACTGCTCAAGCGACCTTCAATCGTTAAGCACACACGACCTTCAATCGTGAATAAACGAATAGATGGGAGACTTACCATGA
>CAURCY010000123.1:0-3302 GCA_963523355.1 uncultured Streptococcus sp. | reverse complement strand
TTTTCACGTTTTTTCTTGACTCTTTTTTTGGTTGTGATATAATTAACCAGTAAATAATATTTCAAAGAATAGTATTTTTCTCTTAAAAAAGAGAAGTCCAAAAGGAAAGGAGTCAGATATGAGACAGCTAGCGAAGGATATCGATGCTTTTTTAAATGAGGTGATTTTGCAGGCGGAAAATCAGCATGAAATCCTAATAGGTCATTGCACTAGCGAGGTGGCCCTGACCAATACTCAGGAGCACATTCTCATGCTCTTGTCAGAGGAATCTTTAACCAATTCAGAGTTGGCCCGTCGCCTCAATGTCAGTCAGGCGGCAGTTACCAAGGCCATTAAGTCTTTGGTCAAGGAAGGGATGTTGGAAACATCTAAAGATCCTAAGGATGCGCGTGTGATTTTTTATCAGTTGACTGATTTGGCTCGTCCAATTGCTGAGGAGCACCATCATCACCATGAGCATACACTTTTAACCTATGAACAAGTTGCGACTCAGTTTACTCCAAATGAACAAAAAGTGATCCAGCGGTTTTTGACTGCTTTAGTAGGAGAAATCAAATAATGAGATATATTACGGTAGAGGATTTATCCTTCTATTATGATAAGGAGCCTGTTCTTGAACATATCAATTATAGTGTTGATAGTGGGGAATTTGTTACCTTGACAGGTGAAAATGGAGCGGCTAAGACGACACTGATTAAGGCCAGTCTTGGAATCCTCCAACCACGCATTGGTAAGGTGACTATTTCAAAGACAAATACCCAGGGTAAGAAATTGAGAATAGCCTATCTTCCTCAACAGATTGCCAGTTTTAATGCAGGTTTTCCAAGTACGGTTTATGAATTTGTCAAGTCGGGTCGCTATCCGCGAAAGGGCTGGTTCCGTCGCTTGAATGCTCATGATGAGGAGCATATCAAGGCTAGTCTGGACTCAGTTGGTATGTGGGAACACCGAGACAAACGCTTGGGTTCTCTATCTGGAGGACAAAAGCAGCGAGCGGTGATTGCGCGTATGTTTGCTTCGGACCCAGATGTGTTTATCCTAGATGAGCCGACAACGGGGATGGATGCAGGAAGTAAAAACGAATTTTACGAACTCATGCACCACAGCGCCCACCATCATGGCAAGGCTGTTTTGATGATTACTCATGACCCTGAAGAAGTTAAGGACTATGCGGACCGCAATATCCATCTAGTCCGTAATCAAGACTCGCCATGGCGTTGTTTCAACGTTCATGAGAATGATCAGGAGGTAGGCCATGCTTAGTTTATTATCTTATGACTTTATGCAGCGTGCCTTTCTGGCCGTTATTGCTATGAGTCTTTTCTCGCCAGTATTGGGAACCTTCCTTATCTTGCGTCGTCAGAGTTTGATGAGTGATACCCTTAGCCACGTCTCGCTTTCGGGTGTAGCCTTTGGTCTGGTTCTGGGGATTTCTCCGACTATTTCTACTATTGCTATTGTCTTGATTGCGGCGGTCTTTTTGGAGTATCTCCGTACGGTTTACAAGAACTTTATGGAAATCGGGACAGCTATCCTCATGTCAACAGGTCTGGCTGTTTCTCTGATTGTCATGAGCAAGGGTAAAAGCTCGAGTTCTATGAGTTTGGACCAGTACCTTTTCGGCTCAATCGTGACTATTAGCGAAGAGCAGGTCATTTCCCTCTTTGTCATTGCGGCGGTTGTTTTGATTTTGACCTTCCTCTTCTTGCGTCCTATGTATATCTTGACCTTTGATGAGGATACGGCCTTTGTGGATGGCTTGCCAGTTCGTACCATGTCCATTCTTTTTAACATGGTGACAGGGGTGGCCATTGCCCTTATGATTCCAGCTGCAGGAGCTCTTCTGGTATCGACCATTATGGTCTTGCCAGCTAGTATTGCCCTGCGTCTGGGGAAAAACTTTAAATCGGTTATGCTGCTTGCCAGTGCTATTGGATTTTTGGGAATGGTAGCAGGACTTTACATTTCCTACTATGCGGAAACACCTGCAAGTGCAAGTATTACCATTATTTTTGTAACTGTTTTCTTGCTAATCAGTTTAGTAAGACGTTTTATCAAATAGGAGATGAACATGAAAAAAATTAGCTTATTACTCGCCAGTCTATGTGCCTTGTTTTTAGTGGCTTGTTCCAATCAAAAGCAGGCAGATGGCAAACTAAATATTGTGACAACCTTTTACCCTGTCTATGAATTTACCAAGCAAGTCGCAGGAGATACGGCTAATGTAGAACTCCTAATCGGTGCTGGTACAGAACCCCATGAATATGAACCGTCTGCCAAGGCAGTTGCCAAAATCCAAGATGCAGATACCTTCGTTTATGAAAATGAAAACATGGAAACATGGGTTCCTAAATTGCTAGATACCTTGGATAAGAAAAAGGTGAAAACCATCAAGGCGACAGGCGATATGTTGCTCTTGCCAGGTGGTGAGGAAGAAGAGGGAGACCATGACCATGGAGAAGAAGGCCATCACCATGAGTACGATCCCCATGTTTGGTTATCACCAGTTCGTGCCATTAAACTAGTAGAGCACATCCGTGACAGCTTGTCAGCAGATTATCCTGATAAAAAAGAGACCTTTGAGAAGAATGCTGCTGCCTATATCGAAAAATTACAAGCCTTGGATAAGGCTTATGCAGAAGGCTTGTCTCAAGCCAAACAAAAGAGCTTTGTAACGCAACACGCAGCCTTTAACTATCTCGCCTTGGACTATGGACTCAAACAAGTCGCAATCTCAGGCCTTTCTCCAGATGCAGAACCATCAGCTGCTCGTTTGGCAGAATTGACAGAGTATGTCAAGAAAAATAAAATTGCCTATATCTACTTTGAGGAGAATGCTTCACAAGCCCTTGCTAATACACTTTCAAAAGAAGCAGGTGTCAAAACAGATGTCCTTAATCCTTTAGAAAGTCTGACAGAAGAGGACACCAAGGCTGGAGAAAATTACATCTCCGTGATGGAGAAAAACCTCAAGGCTTTGAAACAAACAACGGACCAAGAAGGCCCAGCAATCGAACCTGAAAAGGCAGAGGATACCAAGACAGTCCAAAATGGTTACTTTGAGGATGCAGACGTCAAGGACCGCACCTTGAGTGACTATGCAGGTAACTGGCAATCAGTTTATCCTTTCCTTGAAGATGGAACTTTTGATCAAGTCTTTGACTACAAGGCTAAGTTGACTGGTAAGATGACTCAGGCTGAGTACAAGGCCTACTATACAAAAGGCTATCAGACAGATGTGACTAAGATTAATATCACTGATAACACTATGGAATTTGTTCAAGGTGGACAAAGTAAGAAAT
>CAURCY010000122.1:0-3324 GCA_963523355.1 uncultured Streptococcus sp. | reverse complement strand
GTGCGTCACTTGAAGCTGAAAGCTTCTTGGCATTGCTTGATTTTGTAAAATAATCTCAGTTATTCCAGACAGTCTGCTAAGACTGTCTTTTTTTTAAAGACTGTATATTTTTCTTAAATTATCAGTCAATTACAACTTTTTTAATATGGGTTAATTTTCTTGCTTTTGTCTACTAGGTGTAGTATACTGAGATAGTAATCAATAAATATGGTTGCAAAAATAATATTATGAGGTGATCAATATGGTTGAATTGAAAAAAGAAGCAGTAAAAGACGTAACAACATTATCTAAAACAGCGCCAGTAGCATTGGCAAAAACAAAGGAAGTATTGAACCAAGCAGTAGCAGACTTGTATGTGGCTCACATTGCCCTTCACCAAGTTCACTGGTATATGCGTGGTCGTGGTTTCCTCGTATGGCATCCAAAAATGGATGAATACATGGACAGCCTTGATGGCTATCTTGACGAAATCAGTGAACGTTTGATCACTCTTGGTGGCAAACCTTACTCAACTTTGACAGAATTCCTTCAACACAGTGAAATCGAAGAAGAAGAAGGAGAATTCCGTAACGTTGAAGAAAGCTTGGAACGTGTTCTAGCGATTTATCGCTACCTTATCGCTCTTTTCCAAAAAGCTTTGGATGTGACTGATGAAGAAGGCGATGATGTTACAAACGATATCTTTGTTGGTGCTAAGGCTGAACTTGAGAAAACAGTTTGGATGCTTGCAGCAGAACTTGGACAAGCTCCTGGTTTGTAAAATATAGTTGCTACCCCTTTTATCATGAGGTGCTTGATAAGTGCCCATGACCAATCATCTTTTAAAAGTCATGTAACTGTAAACAGTTGCATGACTTTTTTTGTTTGCTGGACTTAGGACACATTGTCAAAAGTAGGATTTTACGGTATAATAGTTGCTGTTCAATAACATATGAATTTTAAAGAATAATTGTTAGTTTAAGGAGGACTTATGAACAACTTACCAAATTGCCCAAAATGTAATTCAGAATATGTCTACGAAGACGGAAGTCTCTTGGTCTGCCCAGAGTGTGCCTATGAGTGGAATCCTGCAGAAGTTGCAGAAGTAGAAGAAGGTGTAGTTGCTATCGATGCCAATGGAAATAAATTGGCTGACGGTGATACTGTAACCCTCATCAAGGATTTGAAAGTAAAAGGTGCGCCAAAGGATTTGAAACAAGGAACTCGCGTTAAAAATATCCGTATCGTAGAAGGTGACCACAACATCGACTGTAAGATTGATGGTTTTGGAGCTATGAAACTTAAGTCAGAGTTTGTTAAGAAAATCTAGCCATGAAACTGAATTATAAATTTATCTTTTATAGTCGTGTGCTCTTGTTCTTAGCGGCATTTACAGGAGTTTATTTGGAGATTACCAAGCACGGTGGCTTTGGTATGCTCCTTTACTACACAGTGTTGTCCAATCTTTTGGTAACGATTTTCACGGGCTATCTGCTCCGTGTGATGAGCCGTTCAGGTGAAAATTGGCAAAGTCCGACCTTGCTTCGTCTCAAGGGTGGTGTTACCATGAGTATCATGATTACCTGTGTGATTTACCATTTTATGCTTGCTCCGATTGCGACAGACTTTTACCGTGTGGAAAATTTCCTTTGCCACTATATCGTTCCACTCTGGTTTTTAGCCGACACCCTTTTCTTTGATAAACGGGGTCAATACAAGATCTGGGATCCAGTCTTGTGGACTATCTTGCCCTTGGTTTATATGATTTTTGCCTTGTTTAATGGCTTGGTCTTAAAACTCAATATTCCGAATTCCAAGGACAATCCCTTCCCTTATTTCTTTTTAAATGTGAACAAGGGTTGGGACGTGGTTATCAAATGGTGTTTGATCATTTTTGCGGCGTATATGGTTGCAGGCTTCATCTTCTATCTGATCAAGCAAATCAAGCGAAAATAGTCTTCCTATTAGGAAAGTTAGGACGGAGTCTCTAGTTCAATCGGGCTCCTTCTTTTCTTGCCATCTTCCTTTTAAAAGGATCAACAGTGAGAAATATACAGAAAGAAAATTCATGAAACAATATTTAGAACGGGCTAGTATTTTGGCCCTCTCCCTCGTTTTGATTACCTCCTTTTCCATCTCAAGTGCTCTGCCAGCCATGTTTGACTACTATCAAGGCTATCCCAAAGAACAAATCGAGCTCCTGGTCAGTCTTCCTTCTTTTGGAATTATGATTATGCTGGTTTTAAATGGGTTTTTGGAGCGGTTATTTCCTGAGCGACTTCAGATTAGTCTAGGACTTCTCATCCTTTCTATCGGTGGAACTGCCCCTTTCTGGTATCAGGAGTACAACTTTGTCTTTGCGATGCGGATTTTATTTGGCTTGGGTGTTGGAATGATTAATGCCAAGGCCATTTCCATCATTAGCGAACGCTATCATGGAAAGACACGGATCCAGATGTTGGGTCTTCGCGGATCAGCAGAAGTTGTCGGGGCATCGATTTTGACTCTAGTGGTAGGTCAACTCTTATCCTTGGGATGGACAGTGACCTTCTTGGCCTACAGTGCAGGATTTTTAGTATTGATCCTTTATCTGCTCTTTGTCCCTTATGGGAAAGAAAAGAAAGAAACAAAGAAAAAAGAGGCCGAAACAACTCGTTTGACAGGACAGATGAAAGGCTTGATTTTTCTATTAGCTGTCGAAGCAGCAGTTGTTGTCTGCACCAACACAGCTATCACCATTCGTATTCCTAGTCTGATGGTGGAAAGAGGTCTAGGGGATGCCCAGTTATCGAGCTTGGTTTTAAGTATCATGCAGTTGATTGGTATCTTGGCAGGTGTGAGTTTTTCTTTCTTTATCTCTCTGTTTAAAGAAAGGTTGCTCCTTTGGTCAGGTATCACCTTTGGATTGGGGCAGATTGTGATTGCCTTGTCTCCGTCATTGGGTGTGATGGTAGTTGGAAGTGTTGTGGCAGGTTTTTCCTACAGTGTGGCCTTGACCACTGTCTTTCAGCTTCTTTCTGAAAGAATCCCAGCCAAGCTCCTTAATCAGGCAACATCTTTTGCAGTGCTAGGATGTAGCTTTGGAGCCTTTACGACACCTTTCATTCTTGGGGCGATTGGCTTGGTGACTCAAAACGGTATGTTAGTCTTTACCATTCTAGGATGCTGGTTGATTGTTACTTCTATCTTTGTTATGTACGCACTTCAAAAGAGAGCTTAGGATTGGTTTCCTAAGTTTTTCTTTTTGGGAATTTTGTACCCAGACAATTATTGATTTTTAAACTTGTTTACACTTTTATTTCCTGATAAAATAGAAGTTATGACAAGATATAAAGCAACTATTTC
>CAURCY010000121.1:0-3339 GCA_963523355.1 uncultured Streptococcus sp. | reverse complement strand
AGAATGTAAGCAGTTTCCAACTAGTTGAAAAAGCGTTATAATGGTAGTAGGAAGTAATTTGTTTGAGAGAGGGTGGGTCTGATGGCTTATATTGAGATGAAACACTGTTACAAGCGTTATCAGGTTGGGGACACGGAGATTGTGGCCAATCGTGATGTGAATTTTGAGATTGAAAAGGGTGAATTGGTTATTATTCTAGGTGCATCTGGTGCAGGCAAGTCAACGGTTCTTAACCTTCTTGGGGGAATGGATACCAATGATGAGGGGGAAATCTGGATTGATGGTGCCAATATTGCAGACTATAGTTCGCACCAGAGAACCAATTACCGTCGCAATGATGTAGGCTTTGTTTTTCAGTTTTATAATCTAGTTTCCAATCTAACCGCTAAGGAAAATGTGGAGTTGGCTTCAGAAATCGTGACAGATGCCTTGAATCCTGAACAGGTCTTGACAGATGTAGGTCTGGCTCATCGTCTCAATAACTTTCCAGCCCAGCTTTCTGGAGGGGAGCAACAGCGAGTCTCCATTGCACGCGCGGTAGCTAAAAATCCTAAAATCCTCCTTTGTGATGAACCGACTGGAGCCTTGGATTATCAGACGGGCAAGCAGGTTTTGAAAATCCTCCAAGATATGTCTCGTCAAAAGGGAGCGACGGTGATCATCGTGACTCACAATGGAGCTTTGGCGCCCATTGCTGATCGCGTGATTCATATGCACGATGCCAGTGTCAAGGATGTGGTGAGGAACCAGTATCCTCAGGATATCGACAGTTTGGAGTACTAGCATGATCAAGCGAAAAACCTATTGGAAGGACTTAATTCAGTCCTTCACAGGCTCCAAGGGGCGTTTTTTATCCATTTTAACCTTGATGATGTTGGGGTCTCTAGCCCTAGTAGGCCTCAAAGTGACCAGCCCCAACATGGAGGCGACAGCTAATGCTTATTTAACAACTGCTCAAACCTTGGATTTGGCAGTCATGTCTAACTATGGTTTGGATCAAGCAGATCAAGAAGAACTAGGACAGACGGAGGGCGCAGAGGTTGAGTTTGGCTATTTGACAGATGTGACTATGGAAAATGGGCAGGATGCCATTCGGCTGTACTCCAAACCAGAGCGAATTTCAACCTTTCAGCTAAGAGAGGGACGACTTCCTCAGTTAGACAAGGAAATCGCTTTGGCCACTCATTTGCAAGGCCAATACAGCGTGGGACAGGAAATTAGTTTTAAAGAAAAAGAAGAGGGTCATTCCTCTTTAAAAGACCATACTTATACCATTACTGGTTTTGTGGATTCAGCTGAAATCCTCTCTCAGCGAGATATGGGCTACGCAGGAAGTGGAAGTGGGACTCTGACAGCCTATGGGGTGATTTTACCTAGTCAGTTTGATCAGAAAGTCTACAATATAGCTCGTTTGAAATATCAAGATTTATCAGAATTAAATGCCTTTTCATCAGCTTATGAAGAAAAATCTAAGCAACATCAGGAAGACCTTGAACAAGCTTTGTCAGATAATGGAAAGGCACGTCTGCAATTCTTGAAAAAAGAAGGCCAAGAGTCTCTCGATAAGGGGCAAGAGACCCTTGATAAGGCTCAGGCTAATTTGCAGGAAGGCAAGAGTCGTTTAGCAACTGCTCAAGCTCGTTTACAGGCTCAGGAAAGTCAACTAGCCTTGCTACCTCAAGTTCAGAGAGAGCAGGCTAGTGCTCAACTTACCCAAGCTAAGCAGGAATTGAGCAAGGAAGAGGACAAAATAAAGCAGGCTGAACAAAATTTAGCCCAAGAAAAGGAAAAATTAGAAAAACATCAGCAAGTCTTGGATGAATTAGCTGAGCCCAAGTATCAAGTCTATAATCGTCAGACCATGCCTGGCGGTCAGGGCTACCTCATGTACAGCAATGCTTCAGCCAGTATTCGGGCAGTGGGCAATATCTTTCCTGTAGTGCTTTATGCCGTAGCAGCTATGGTGACCTTTACAACCATGACTCGTTTTGTGGATGAAGAGCGAACTCATGCAGGGATTTTTAAGGCCTTGGGCTATCGTAGTAAGGATATTATCGTCAAGTTTCTCCTATACGGTCTAGTAGCTGGGACTGTAGGAACAGCTCTAGGTAGCATACTTGGACATTATTTACTAGCCGGTGTGATTTCAAGTGTCATTACAAAAGGCATGGTGGTGGGAGAAACCCAGATTCAGTTCTATTGGACCTATAGCTTACTGGCTCTTGTCTTGAGTTGGTTGGCGAGTGTGCTACCAGCCTACTTGGTAGCTCGTAGGGAACTTCATGACGAAGCAGCCCAGCTTTTATTGCCTAAACCTCCTGTTAAAGGAGCTGAAATCTTACTAGAGCGCATCGGTTTTATCTGGCGTCGTCTCAGTTTTACCCATAAGGTAACAGCCCGTAATATCTTCCGTTATAAACAGCGGATGTTGATGACGATCTTTGGTGTGGCAGGTTCAGTCGCTCTGCTCTTTGCAGGTTTGGGAATTCAATCCTCTGTAGCAGGAGTTCCGTATAGACAGTTTCAACAAATCCAACAGTATCAAATGATTGTCTCTGAAAATCTTAGTGCGACCAATCAAGACAAGGCAAATCTAGAAGAAGTGTTGAAAGGTCAGGCTATTCAAGCCTACCAGAAAATTTATTCTAAGACGCTAGACAAGGATTTTAAAGGCAAGGCTGGTCTTCAGACTGTTACTCTTATGATGACAGAGAAGGAGGATTTGACTCCCTTTATCCATCTGCAACATCATCAGCAGGAGCTGACATTAAAAGATGGCGTCGTTATTACAGCTAAACTTGCCCAGCTGGCAGGTGTCAAGGTTGGACAAACTCTAGAAATTGAAGGTAAGGAATTAACGGTTGCTGCTATTACTGAGAACTACGTTGGTCACTTTATTTATATGAGTCAGGCTAGCTATGAGCAAATTTACGGCCAGCTACCCCAAGCCAACACTTATCTGGTTTCGCTAAGGGATACCAGTGCAACTAGTATCGAAAGGCAGGCCGGCTTACTTATGAATCAAGCTGCGGTGTCCAGCGTTGTCCAAAATGCTTCAGCCATTCGACTCTTTGACTCCGTCGCTAGCTCACTCAATCAGACTATGACCATCTTGGTCATAGTATCGGTTCTGTTGGCTATCGTTATCCTTTACAATCTAACCAACATTAACGTAGCTGAGAGAATCCGTGAACTCTCCACTATCAAGGTTCTCGGTTTTCATAATAATGAAGTCACTCTCTACATTTACCGTGAGACGATTGTGCTGTCCCTTGTGGGAATTGTACTTGGTCTGGTATCTGGTTTCTATTTACACCAATTTTTGATTCAAATGATTTC
>CAURCY010000120.1:0-3347 GCA_963523355.1 uncultured Streptococcus sp. | reverse complement strand
AAGAAAAGGAAAATGCTGAGCAAGATCCTCAGACACTTGTACTCTATCAAAAACTCTACGATATTCTTATGTCGCTTCATGCTTATTTAGAAAACAATAAGGGTTCTGATGCAGACTTTGATAAGGTGGATGCATTACTAGATCAACTTTCTGCTAAGAGTAAAGATAAGGCTGCTTTACTTGAATTGACAAAAGCTATTCTGGTCTTGAATCAAGAAATCAAGTCAAAATCAAGCGCAAGTGAAGAAACAACTCCAGCGACAAATGCTGAGTCAAATGGTGACAAGACAAGTACCGAAACTGAAACATCAGCAACTGCAGAATCAAATAGTGAAACTGCAAGCGACGAAAACAAACCAAGCAACACAAGAGATTCTAAACCTGCTGAACCAGCTTCAGAAAAGGAAACAACAGAATCTACAACAAGTACTGGAAATCAAGAAAAACCAGCAGAATAAAAAGAAAGGCGAAGTAGCTAAGCTACCTCGTCTTTTTAGTCTTTATAAGCTACGATGCCAATGATTGTATCAACTGCACGTTCCATAGTCTGAAGGCTGACGTATTCAAAACGACCGTGCATATTCTCGCCACCAGCAAAGATATTAGGTGTTGGGATTCCCATAAAGGAAATCTTAGAGCCGTCTGTCCCTCCACGGATTGGTTCGATAATAGGAGTGATACCCAAATCTTCCATAACGGCTTTAGCAATGGTAATTGGAGTCATATCTTTTTCAATGACTTCTTTCATATTGTAGTACTGATCTGTTAGGGTGAGAGTAACACGATTGTTACCAAGCTCTTGATTCATCTTATCAGCGATAGACTGCATAGCTGCTTTACGAGATTCAAAGGCATCCTTTTCAAAGTCTCGGATGATGTAGCTTGAACGAGCCTCTTCGACAGACCCTGTTATATCCATCAGATGGTAGAAACCTTGGTAACCCTCTGTCAGTTCAGGACGGTCAGTTTCAGGGAGTTGATTATGGAAATCAATTGCTAATTGCAGAGCATTTACCATCTGTCCCTTTGCAGTACCAGGGTGGACATTGCGCCCTTGGAAATGCAATTCAGCACCAGCTGCTGAAAAAGTCTCGTATTGAAGTTCACCTAGTGGTCCGCCATCAACAGTGTAGGCAAAATCTACATCAAAATCTTCTGCATCAAATTTATTAGCACCAACACCAATTTCCTCATCTGGACCAAAACCAACACGAATTTCACAGTGTTTGATTTCAGGGTGAGCAGTTAGATATTCAATAGCAGTCATAATTTCAGCAATTCCTGACTTGTCATCAGCACCTAGCAAGGTTGTTCCATCTGTTGTGATGAGCGTTTGTCCTGGATATTTCTCAAGACTCTTAAAGTCAGCTGGATCGAGTTTGAAACCAGAATTTCCAAGTTCAATCACACCACCATCGTAGTTTTCAATTACCTGTGGATTGACTCCTTCGGCATTAAAGTCAGCAGTATCCATGTGAGATATAAAGCCAATTTTTCGTGTTAAAGATGGATCATTGGCTGGCAAGGTCCCAATTGCAAAACCATTTGGTAGATAATAAACATTTTGTAATCCAACACGTTTCATTTCAGGAATAAGAACATTGGTTGCAAAGTCAACCTGACTCTGTGTACTTGGAGTAGTAGTAGAGTGTTCATCAGAGCGCGTGTTGACCTTAACGTAGGTTAAGAAGCGGTCCAAGAGATTGGGATAAGTCATAAAAAACTCCTTTTGAATTCATTTTTTCCATTGTATCATAGAAAGGAGAGAAAAACAAAAGACTGAAGTTAGGGAAATTCGCTATGTTGGCGTTTACTTATTAACGAATTAATGATAAAATAAACTTGATAAAAATATCACAAGGAAGCGATTATGAAAAAAGCAATTTTAATGATGACTTTCGGTTCGCCAGAAGAGATTACCTTTGAAGGTGTGGCTGATTTTTTCACAAATATTCGTCGTGGAGTGAGACCTCAAGACCACGAAATTCAAACTCTCTATGATAATTATGTACGAATTGGCGGCACGCCTCTGCAAAAAATTACGCGTGAAGAGGTTGCCTTGGTAGAGGCTAGGCTGGGAAATGAGTATAGTGTTTATTTTGCTAATAAGTTTTCCAGTCCCTTTATTCCAAATGTGATTGGTCAGATGGAAGCAGACGGCATTGAACAGTGTATTTGCTTGATTTTGGAGCCCCATTATTCTTTCTACTCTGTCATGGGTTATGAGAAATTTTTAGAAAGCAAGCAAATTCAATTTTTAGTCATTAAGGACTGGTATCAAGAAGAAGCGCTCTTAAACTATTGGGCAGATGAAATTGCTAAGATTTTAAAAGAAGAAGTAAAGCAGGATAGCTTTAAAGTCATCTTTTCAGCCCACAGTGTGCCCATTTTTGCCTTGGATTTTGGTGATCCTTATATCGATCAAATTTTTGAAAATAGCAAGCTAGTCGCTGAAAAACTAGGTTTGAGTTCTGAGCAATATACTAACACTTGGCAAAGTGAAAGTGATATCGGGATTCCATGGATTAAGCCAGATGTCTTAGAGTATCTCAGAGAACGGAAAGAACATCCAGACCATTATATTTTTGTTCCTATCAGCTTCATTAGCGAGCATATTGAAGTCTTGTTTGACAATGATGTGGAATGTTATGACTTATGTCAGGAATTTGGTGTAAACTACCATCGTCCACCAATGCCAAATACAGATTCTCGTTTGATTGATGCCTTGGTTAATACAGTCAGAGCTAATGAGGACAAAGAGTTTAAGGAATTTCTCCCAGAAGAAGAAACCTTTGATGAGTTAGTTCCTTCAGATGAGACGAAAAACATTTTGGCCGAATCTCAAGATTTACAAATGCCTGAATTTGTGAAAAAACTGATTGAGAAAAAAGGTCGTGAGAATGTTAAGATGCCTTATCTTATCAAGAAAATGCTTGAGAAAGCAGGTAAGTTACCAAAAGAGTAAAGAAAAAAGGATTTAGCTTTGCGCTAGATCCTTTTAATCGATTATTTTTTCTCAAGAAGAGCTTTGATTTCTTGAAGTACTTCCAACTCAGTTGGACCAGCTGGAGCTTCCTCAGCAGCTTCTTCTTTCTTAGTAAGGCTTTGAGCTTTTTCAATACCTTTGATAACGAAGAAGAGAACAGTACCTACAACAAGGAAGTTGATAATAGCACTCAAGAATTTACCATATGTAACACCATTCCATGCAAGCTCAGCGATGTTTTGTACTTTCGCAGCTTCCAAGGCTGGGTTCAATAGTAGAGGAGTGATGATATCGTTAACAAATGAAGTAACGATTGCACCAAAAGCAGAGGCAATGATCACACCGACAGCAAGGTCAACAA
>CAURCY010000119.1:0-3378 GCA_963523355.1 uncultured Streptococcus sp. | reverse complement strand
TTCCTTCGGTTGCAATGACACGCGCCACTCTTTCCTTACCCTTATAACTATAGACGAGCAGATCACCAATCGAATAACGTTTATCCAACCTATAGTAGACAATCAAGTCGCCATCTTTTAAAGCTGGCTTCATGCCATCGTCATTGTATCTCAATAGTCCAAAGACAAAAAAGTAAAGGGTGGCCAGTACAAACCCAACCATCAGAAGCTTACTGACTAAGTAGAGGATATCTCCCCATACACTCGGCGGAGACTTATCCCGATTGACTTGTGTTACTGTTTTCTTATGTTTCTTTTTAAGTAGCATTATTTTCTCCTATGTACCACTAGATATCCGAGTAGGATTGTAAAGAAGATACCTCCTAGAGGAAGGATTATTCCTAACACGAGTGTACTGCTGAGGAAGTCAACTCCGGTTTCAGGCACGCTATTCTTATTATTCGTGATTGTCGCGGACTTGTCCCCATCAAGCTTGCCTTCTTGATTTTCATAGGTAACCTGATATCCAAGCGAAGAGTTTGTATCCTCTTCAATAGTGTAGTGACTATTGAGTGGAAGTCCATCAATTTTTATGGTTTGATCTTTGTTTAGATCTATAGACGCTCGACCATTCGTAAATTGCAGAGGGGTTCTTTTATTATTCACCGTTGCAGTATAGGTTCCATTCAGTGGACTATTCTGAGCATCCCTAATGTTAATGGTAATCTTGAAGGATTTTAATAGGTTGGCAAATACGCCTGTAACTTTTTTTGTGACTGATAAACTTGGAAGCTTGTGATTCGTAACAGTGCTGGTTTCGTCTTTATTTAGATCGCCCTCTTGATTCTCATATGTAACGTGGTAACCGTTCGTTGATGCCGCTTCTTCTTCAACTTTGTAGTGGGTTCCTCGAGGAAGATAGCTTAGAATACCTTTCCAACGTTTTCGTTTGTCAACACGAATCTTCGATTCACCATTCACAACATTTATCTCACCAAAAGTTCCATTCAATGGCGTAGAATCAGGAGAGGTTAGTTTTACCTTAATCCAAAACTCCTTGTTCAAGTTACTTTCAGCTTCCAACACTTTCTTAATCGTCAGACTTGGCAATTGTTTATAGATTACCTTGAAGGATGGTTTAGTTTCTGTACCAACATTTTTTATTTCTTTGGTAAAGGCTGGGACGTCCGGTGCAATTAAATCGTATTGATATCCTTTGGCAACTTTTTCAAAGTTCCTCGTTTCATTAGATACGTTTTTTCTAACATTCACATTGGTCTTTCGATATTCTTGATTGTCAGAACCTCCGTTCTTGTTCTTTTGAACCAGTTTCAGCTCAACATTACTCGGTTGATCAGCTGTAATAGCAGTTCTCGCACCCGTCACACCTTGCCATTCAACTTCCACTGGTACCGTTAATGGATCCGAAGGCTTAAATGTTGGGTTGTCAGAGTATTCTTTGGTCTTGGTTTGGGAGGTGCCTATTCCATAGGAATAGGTGACACTAGCACCTTTATTGGAGTAGAGTTTATTGACATCAGAACCTTCAGCATCACCAGCCTCTAGTTTTTTATCACCAGCAATGGCATCTAAGGCATCTTGACTTGATGTAACAGTAAATTTGAGGGCGTACTTCACACCATCATCAAGAATGTAGTTAGGATTAAATTTTGCTGTTACTTCGACCAGACCATTTTCATTCTTCCTTGTTTCCAGCGTAACCTTATCTGATCCCAAGGTTTCCTCTTTATCGTTTTCGATTTTTACAACTCGAATATTTGAACTGTTATTGGGAAGAAGTTGAACATATTTGGACAAAACATCCTTGATCGTCACATGGTGAACACCTAGAGGAAGGATTTTCTTGGTGATTTCCTTAAATTGTTCCCTCAATTCCCTTTCATTGTTAGCGGATAATATTTCGTTTGGAATGGAAGAATTATAACTACCAATGTACTCTTTTAGTTTAGAAATACTATCTGTACTATTAGAGTAGCGGAATTTGATAGAATAAAATCCATCAATCTTGGGAGCAAGATAACCAGAAACTGTTTCAGTAAACGTGTTTAGATTGGTTTGATACCACGATGGAGCTATTTCTGTTACACCATCATTATTGCTCCAATTGTAGATCGTATAACCTCTAGTATCGTAGTACATGTTCGCAAAACCATCTGACAAAAGAATAACAACCTTTTTTGCACTTGATCTGGCTGACTGAAGTAATTCTGTTGCTGACTGAAGTCCTGCTCCAATATTTGTACCTGTACCTATTCCTCCTTCGTAACCAATCGAATCACCACTATTATCAACAGACATTCTAGAAACCATTCTTTTGGCTCCTTGAACATCATTGCTCCAGTTTAATACTGTCTTAGCATCATCATGAGAGGAAATACCAGAAAAGTACCCCGCCCAAGCTGGCCATTGATAATAACTATTGTAACGTTGGTTATCTATTTTCCCAGCAAATCCAACAATTGATAAACGGTTGTTAGAGTTTGAAAGGATTGTATCTATCAAACCACGACGACCGTTTTCGCCTTGGAGTGTATTTTTCAGAGCTTGAAGCCGACTAATCAAAGCCCCATTAGAGGAGTTGACATCCTGATAAGTCATACTTCCAGATAAGTCTGCTACAAGTACGACATCTAAAGGATCTGACTGTATCTCAGCACCAAGTGCAGACGTGATATCCAATGACAACTCATACTTGTCATCCTGTCCTGATATCGGAGTAATTGTCTTGTGAAGAGTTGTCTGAGGTTCTGTAGTAGAATCTGCATTTAACAGACTTATCGGAGCACACAAAAAGAGAATAGCTAACAATATAACTAAACGGCGCGCAATAATTTGAACTTTCTTAAAATCGAAGCGAATGTTCATTTTATTCTCCTTAACTAGAATGTACTAACATCGTTATTATGTCAACCTAGTATGTTTACAAAATAATTGTACAATAAAGTTCACGCAGTGTCAATTAATATGATTAATTTTATATTATGTTAATTAATAAAAGAGTATGATTCTTCTTTGTCTTTCAAACTATTCTATGGTAAAATGAAAAAAGAAATAAAAAATCTCATAAAATATCAATGCATATATTTTATTCTAAAATATCCAAGATTTCATTTGAAAGTCTATTGAATTTGAATTATTATATTTTTTCAAAATTCATGAAATTTTCAGAATGAGGCTTTTTCCGAAGTTTGCATTCTATTTTATGATTGTTAAAGGAGTTTTTATGACTTATCCGAACCTTTTAGATCGTTTCTTGACCTACGTTAAGGTCAATACGCGTTCTGATGAACACTCTACTACTACTCCAAGTACGCAAAGCCAGGTAGATTTTGCGACCAATGTCCTGATTCCTGAAATGAAACGTGTCGGTCTGCAAAA
>CAURCY010000118.1:0-3405 GCA_963523355.1 uncultured Streptococcus sp. | reverse complement strand
CTTAGAAAGCCCTGATTCGTGCAGATGCCCTTCGCCTAAACAGCCAAGGTTACTTATCATAAGACACCTGTTGACGAGCTTCATGCTTTCCTGCTGATATTTCACACAAAATCCATTTTACCATGAATGGCTGGATTTGTAAAGGGGGGTTAAGCTTTATTTTCACTACCAGAAAGGTTGAGAAGGAGGGTAAAGGTGCTTCCGAGGCCGTACTGGCTGGTAACTGTGATTTCTCCACCTAATTGATGGGCCAATTCACGCGCAATCGCAAGCCCTAAGCCATGACCACCTGTTTTCATATTACGCGAAGTTTCGACACGATAAAGGCGTTTGAAAATATTCTCCAAATCCTCTGGGGCAATGCCCTGCCCCTCATCAGTCACACTGATTGAAAGCTGGTTATTTTCCACCTTAGCCACCACTTCCAGCTTGGTTCCTGGAGCTGAGTATTTAAAAGCGTTATTGACCAGATTCACCAAGATACGAGAAAGTTTGGCATAATCTCCCTCAATCCGGGCAGACTCTGGGATTACCTGCAAGTGGACATCTCGCTCCTCCTGCTCAATCAAGAACTGAAATTCACTCATGCACTCAATCAAGAGCTGGTCCAGAAAAATGCTGGCCTTGCTGGTCGTTTCCACCTGATTTCTAGCTGTGTTTAGGGTCAAAAAATTCAACTCCTCAACCAGTTTATTGAGTCTTTCCGTCTGGCGCCCAATGGTTGCTAGATAATGGTCCTGTTCTCCTTCCTTGATAACCCCATCCAAAATCCCTTCTACCGTCGCTTGGATTGAAGTGATGGGGGTCTTGATATCATGCGAAAGTTGAGCAATCATCAAGCCCTTTTCTCGTTCGCTTTCTTCCAAGGAATCAAAGGTCGCCTGCAAATCATGGGACATTTCATTGAAAGCTTGGCCTAATTGTTGAAATTCTACAGGACCTTGAACTTCCAGATTTGAAGGGAAATCCTTGTCCGCTACCCGCTTGGCATGTTCCTTGAGTTTGCCCAATGAAGTAAAGACCGGCGATAGGAGAAAGAGACTAATCCCAGCACCGACAAAACTAGCCACGAGAGTCATACCCACTAGGAAATAAATTTCTCTTTCTTCAATTAACATTCGCTGGATAGCCCAAAAAACCACGATAATCGTTAGGAGTGTTGAAATGATATACCCCACTAAAATATAACTTTTTAATTTCATTAACTACCTCGTGCTTTCTCAATTTTGTAGCCCAAGCCCCAGACGGTTTTGATGGTCGGCGTTTCTGCACTAGCATGTTTAGCCAACTCCTGTCGAAGAGCATGAATATGAACATTCAAGGTATTGGTATCATCCACATAGTCTTCTTGCCAGACCTTTTCATAGAGGTCTGTCTTAGAGAAAACCCGCTCTGGATTGCTGGCTAAAAGCCATAGAAGTTCGAAGGATTTGACTGTCAAATCAAGCGCCACATCTCCGACTTGGACCTCATGGCTACCGTGATTCATCCGTAAATCCCCGAGACTGACGACCTCTGTCTCACCTCCACGATGAAGGCGACGCAAGATATTGTGGACACGCAAAACCAGCTCACGAGGGCTAAAGGGCTTGGCAATAAAGTCATCTGCCCCCAAGCTCAGGCCGTAAATCTTGTCCTGCTCACTGGTCTTAGCCGTGATAAAGAGAAAAGGCTGATCCGGAGATTGATACTGGACTTCGCTAATCAAATCATAACCATCCATCCGAGGCATCATGATATCTGTAATAATCAAATCAATCGGTTTTCTCTTGAAGATTTCTAAGGCCTCTACTCCATCATGGGCCACCAAAACCTGATATCCTGCCTGAACCAGATAGCGTTGATGAATATCTGTGATTTCTACCTCGTCGTCAACGAGTAAAATTGTCTTTCCCATCTGTCTCTCCTTTGAAAAAAACAGTGCTATACCACAATAGTATAACACTATTTTAATCTCTTTACGAACATTCTAAACGATATCTGGATTTTTCAAATCCTAGATAGAAAGTCTGTAGCTAGACTAGTCATTTTCCTCTTTTTTAGCTTTCAAACCGAGGCCACCTAGCAGTCCGGCCAAGGCTAATCCAAAGAATCCAAGAGTAGCCATTGATGTTTGGGCTTCACCAGTATATGGAAGCATGTCTTTTTGCTCTTTCATTTGATCAGCCATCATTGGACTTGACACCTTGTTATTAGCTACCATCTTGCCTTCATCAGACATTTTGCTTGAGGCTGCTGGAGCTTGATCTTGTTTCATGCTTGGTGTTGCCATTGGCTGGCTAGCATTCATGGTTTTGTCCTGCTCTTTGTTAGGCATCATCTTATCCTGACTAGCAGCTGGCATTTTAGATTTCATCTCATCTTGATTGGCACTTGGCATTTGAGCGTTCATCTTAGACGCATCTTGATGACTATTCATCATTGGAGCCGACATAGCTGAACCATTAGAAGATGGGACGAAGCCTGATTGCATCGGAGTAAGAGACTGATGTCCATTCAAGTTTACTGTCAAATCTTTTGTCGCTACGAGATTTGTCAAATCAGCCTTGCCGTCTTTGGCACCGTACACTTTGATAGTAGCTTTATAACTTTGAGTACCGTTTTGTTTCAAGAGGTCTAGCAAGTCTTTGTCTGATTTTCCTTGAGTGCCAGCCAAATCTACTTCGTAAAAGTAAAGGCCTTTGCCCAAGTTTTCTACTGGTGGGAGAGCGGGGTTTTTAGCTGAACCGTTGTCTGACCATGGAGCCTTGTCTGAATCCTTCAGGATAAGACGAGTTAACATACCGTCACCAGCGAAGAATTCATATGGAATGACTTGGTTAACACCAGCTGTGAATGGGCCTGGGAAATTGGCTTTATCCAAATAAGTAGCTGGAACATCTACTGTGTCTTTAGTATTGTCGGCCACACCCTTTTGCACCTCAGCTGGGGTAGTTGCTGGTTGAACTTCATTTGCTTCACGGTCTTGTCCAGGAACTGTAGGAGCAGGATTTGTCGCAGGTTTAACCGCTTCCTCTGTTTCTTTCTTAGATTCTGGTTTTGCTTGCACTTCTTCTTTTGGCGCTACCACTTGGTCTTTATCAGCTACATTCACTTTTTCTGGAGAGCTTGTAGCATCCAAGCTTGCTTTAGGTGTTGAGTCTACCTGTTCTGAAGGAAGAGCTGTATCGACTGCTTCTTTGAGAAGTTCTACTGGTAAGTCACTCTTTTCACTCACCGAAGTAGCATCTGGCACGACTTGGGCAGGGGTCGGATTGACCACATCGGCACGTACAGAGCTTGGCTGACCAACTAGGACAAAAAAGCCACTGGCTACAACAACTGAGGCAACACCGACGCTAAGACGGCGGATAGACCAACGAGTATATCTTTGATTTGGATTGAATTTCATAGGATTCTCCTTAG
>CAURCY010000117.1:0-3409 GCA_963523355.1 uncultured Streptococcus sp. | reverse complement strand
TAACCCCTTGACCAACGGACCAGAGTTGTTATTTTCAACTCTTACTATTATACCGGCTTTTTGTTTTTTGTCAACTACTTTTTCCTATTTTTTTAATTAATTTTACAACTGCTTCCGTTCGAGCTGTATGTGGGAACATATCGACCGACTGGATATAATGAAGATCATAGACTTCTACTAACTTTACCAAATCACGAGCCAAGGTCGAAACATTACAAGAAATATAGACCATTTTTTCTGGTACATAGGTAAGAATTGTATCTAATAACTTATCATCCAGACCTGTACGTGGTGGATCTACGATCAGAGCATCTGCTCGGTAGCCTTCCTTATACCAGCGAGGAATAATCTCCTCTGCTGTTCCAGCTTCGTAATGTGTGTTGTCAAATCCCATTCTTTTAGCATTTCGCTTGGCATCTTCAATGGCTTCTGGAATAATATCCATACCTCTGAGTGTTTTAACTTTCTTTGCAAAGGCAAATCCAATCGTTCCAACTCCACAATAAGCGTCAATCAAATGGTCTTCTTTATCAACATCCAGCGCTTTTACCGCCTCGCTATAGAGGACTTCTGTTTGTTCAGGATTTAATTGATAGAAAGCTCGAGGAGATAGTGAAAATTCATAATCGAGTACACCTTCTTGAATACTCTCTTCTCCCCAGATAATCTCTGTCTTTTCACCATAAATCTCACTGGTTTTAGCTGTATTTGTATTCACAGCTACTGTCACAACTTCTGGAAAATCTTTAACTAAGTCTTTCACTAGTTGGGTTAAATTGAGCTGACGATTTGTAACAATAATAATCTGAACCTGTCCAGTCTTTCTTGCTCGTCGAACCATTATAGTTCTAACACCTAGAACTTTTCTCTCATCCGTGATTGGAATCTGGTGATAAGTAAGTAATTCTGCTAGACGATTAGCAATCACTTGGGTTTCCTTGTCTTGTACCAGGCAGTCTTTCAACTCTACTAAATAGTGAGAGTTTTGTGCATATAAGCCCGCCTTGACCTGATTCTTAAATTTTCGAGTCTGAAATTGTAACTTAGCACGGTAGTACTTTGGTTCCTGCATACCAATCGTCGGGCGGATTTCATAATTTTCATATCCTGCAGGAGCAAATTTTTTCAGCGCTTGGTGAAGTAGGTCCGTCTTGAACTCCAGCTGCTTATCATAATGCAGATGCATGATTTGGCAGCCTCCGCACTCATTGTAAATAGTACAAGCTGGCACAACTCGAAATTTAGACTTCTTGTTGACCTTTAGTAATTTTGCTTCAACAAAGTTACTTTTAATAGAAGTAATCTGACAATAGATATCTTCTCCTTTGAGAGCACCGGGTACAAAGACTAACGTTTTTTGATAAAAGCCGATTCCCTCACCATTAATTCCCATGCGCTTGATTTTTAATGGTATTTTTTGTTTCACTTTCAGATTCATACCCCTATCTTATCACATTTTGAGTTATAATAGAACTATGAAAATCACAAAACTTGAAAAGAAAAAAAGACTCTATCTGATGGAGCTTGATAATGGCGACAAATGCTACATCACTGAAGACACAATTGTTCGTTTTATGTTATCTAGAGATAAGGTGATAAGCCAAGAGGAATTGAAAGAGATTCAGGACTTTGCCAAATTTTCTTATGGTAAGAATCTAGCCCTCTACCACTTATCCTTTAAAGCACGTACTGAAAAAGAGGTCAGAGAATATCTGAAGAAATATGATATTAATGAAAAAATAGTTTCTCAAGTCATTGCTAATCTTAAAGAAGATAAGTGGATTAATGATAGCCAGTACACTTATGCTATCATCAATGCCAATCAACTTTCAGGAGACAAGGGGCCTTATATACTGACTCAGAAATTAACACAAAAAGGAATTTCAAAATCTACTATAGAAGAAACTCTGAAAAAATTTGATTTTTCGGAAGTTGCTCAACGTGTAGCTAATAAACTATTGAAAAAATATGAAGGAAAACTTCCAGCTCGTGCCTTGCAAGATAAGATTATCCAGAACTTGACTAACAAGGGCTTTTCTTACTCTGATGCTAAAAGTGCCTTTGACGACTTGGATAGTCAAGTCGACCAAGAAACGACTCAGGAACTCATCTTCAAGGAACTTGATAAGCAATATGCTAAGTATGCCCGAAAGTATGAAGGATACGAACTTAAACAGCGTTTAACTCAAGTTTTAGCACGAAAGGGCTACGATTTTTCGGATATAGCAAGCGCTCTCAGAGAATATCTTTAATATTTTCATGTAAAATTCACAGATTTTAGGTAATTTTATGGTACAATAGTAAACGATAAACTTATAAATTGTAGAAAGTTGGTTAGTTATGAAACTTCCAAAAGAAGGCGACTTTATTACAATTCAAAGTTATAAGCATGATGGGAGTCTCCACCGAACTTGGCGGGACACCATGGTACTAAAAACAACAGAAAACGCCATTATTGGTGTCAACGATCACACACTTGTTACCGAAAGTGATGGTCGTCGTTGGGTTACTCGAGAACCGGCTATTGTTTACTTTCACAAGAAATATTGGTTTAATATCATTGCCATGATTCGTGATAATGGAATTTCCTACTATTGCAATATGGCTAGCCCCTACTATCTGGATGAAGAAGCATTGAAGTATATTGATTACGATTTGGATGTTAAAATTTTTACAGATGGGGAAAAGCGTCTTTTGGACGTTGAGGAGTATGAGCGTCACAAACGCAAAATGAATTATTCTGATGATTTGGACTATATTTTAAAAGAACATGTCAAAATTCTTGTTGATTGGATTAACAATGGACGTGGTCCTTTCTCAGAAGCCTATGTAAACATTTGGTACAAGCGCTATGTAGAACTAAAGAATCGGTAAAGTTGTCAAAGGTCAGGAACAAAATCCTGACCTTATTTTTTGGTAGTGTAAAATAAATTGTGTAAACATAAAAAGGAATAAATCCATTATAGCAGAGTTACAACACATTACTAGAAAGATATTTATGCAGAATTCGTAAAATATATAAAACAAATAGATATACTGTTATTTTTTAATGTCTTTATTCCTTATAAGTTTACAACAAACTTATATCGTTTAATACAAAAAATACGAAAATGATTAGTATAAAAATACAGGTCAACTTCGTATCAAATAATTTATTTTTTGTATTTCCACCTAACATCAATCATTTAGTACAACATTTTAAAAACAATATCTCAACAGAGAAAATGTTATTTAATCTACCAACTCATTTAATCGTTTTTTAAAATATAACGCAATATTTTTAGACTCAATAAACTCAAAATATTTAATAACATTTTTCATTTGCTTAATTCCAGATTCTTTAGATTCTGTCAAGTATATTTTATATCCTTCTACAAATTTGAATGTAGATTTTTCAAAAACTTTTGTG
>CAURCY010000116.1:0-3448 GCA_963523355.1 uncultured Streptococcus sp. | reverse complement strand
AGTCGTTTAGGAACTTATGTGAAAGTAAATCCACATTTTGCAACATTAATAGATTTTCTAGAAAAAACAGGACTAGAAAATTTAACAGAAGGTCCGATTGAGATCGATGGTGATCGATTATTTGGAAATTGCTTTACTTATCTAGCAGACGGTCAAGCAGGAGCCTTCTTTGAAACTCACCAAAAATATTTGGATATTCATTTAGTTTTGGAAAACGAAGAAGCCATGGCTGTTACGTCGCCAGAAAATGTAAGCGTTACCCAAAAATATGATGAAGAGAAAGATATTGAATTATACACAGGGGAAGTGGAACAGTTGGTTCATTTGAGAGCTGGCGAATGCCTCATCACTTTTCCAGAAGATTTACATCAACCAAAGGTTCGTATAAATGATGAACCTGTGAAAAAAGTTGTCTTTAAAGTTGCGATTTCTTAATGTAGAAAGGGAAGAACCATGAAAAAAATGAGAAAGTTTTTATGTCTAGCCGGAATTGCGCTAGCAGCCGTTGCCTTGGTAGCTTGTTCAGGAAAGAAAGAAAATACAGCTGACACTGAACCACCGACAGAATTATCTGGTGAGATTACAATGTGGCACTCCTTTACTCAAGGACCACGTTTAGAAAGTATTCAAAAATCAGCAGATGCTTTCATGCAAAAGCATCCAAAAACAAAAATCAAGATTGAAACATTCTCTTGGAATGACTTCTATACTAAATGGACTACAGGTTTAGCAAATGGGAATGTGCCAGATATCAGTACAGCTCTTCCTAACCAAGTAATGGAAATGGTAAACTCAGATGCTTTGGTTCCGCTAAACGATTCTATCAAGCGTATTGGACAGGATAAATTTAACGAAACTGCCTTAAATGAAGCAAAAATTAAAGATGATTACTACTCTGTTCCTCTTTATTCACATGCACAAGTTATGTGGGTTAGAACTGATTTATTAAAAGAACATAATATTGAGGTTCCTAAAACTTGGGATCAACTCTATGAAGCTTCTAAAAAATTGAAAGAAGCTGGAGTTTATGGTTTGTCTGTTCCGTTCGGAACAAATGACTTAATGGCAACACGTTTCTTGAACTTCTACGTACGTAGTGGTGGTGGAAGTCTCTTGACAAAAGATCTTAAAGCGGATTTGACAAGTCAACTTGCTCAGGATGGTATTAAATACTGGGTTAAATTGTATAAAGAAATTTCACCTCAAGATTCTTTGAACTTTAATGTCCTTCAACAAGCTACTTTGTTCTATCAAGGAAAAACAGCATTTGACTTTAACTCTGGCTTCCATATTGGAGGAATTAATGCCAACAGTCCTCAATTGATTGATTCGATTGATGCTTATCCTATTCCAAAAATCAAAGAATCTGATAAAGACCAAGGAATTGAAACCTCAAACATTCCAATGGTTGTTTGGAAAAATTCAAAACACCCAGAAGTTGCTAAAGCATTCTTAGAATCACTTTATAATGAAGAAGACTACGTTAAATTCCTTGATTCAACTCCAGTAGGTATGTTGCCAACTATTAAGGGTATTAGCGATTCTGCAGCCTATAAAGAAAATGAAACTCGTAAGAAATTTAAACATGCTGAAGAAGTAATTACTGAAGCTGTTAAAAAAGGTACTGCTATTGGTTATGAAAATGGACCAAGTGTACAAGCTGGTATGTTGACTAACCAACACATTATTGAACAAATGTTCCAAGATATCATTTCAAATGGAACAGATCCTATGAAAGCAGCAAAAGAAGCAGAAAAACAACTAAACGATTTATTTGAGGCTGCTCAGTAGATGTAAAAGACTAGAAAATAGGTGGGCTAGTGAGCTGAAAAGCCCTAGCCCAATATTGTAAAAGAAGGGAGAAGGAGAATGGTTAAAGAACGTAATTTAACTCGCTGGATATTTGTTTTGCCAGCTCTGATTATCGTAGGATTACTCTTTGTTTATCCGTTTTTCTCGAGTATTTTTTATAGCTTTACCAATAAGCATTTGATTATGCCTAATTATAAATTTGTTGGTTTAGCTAACTATAAAGCTGTGCTATCAGATCCCAACTTCTTTAATGCGTTCTTTAATTCAATTAAGTGGACCGTTTTCTCATTAGTTGGTCAAGTTTTAGTAGGGTTTGTATTGGCTTTAGCTCTTCACAGAGTACGCCACTTCAAGAAATTATATAGGACCTTATTGATTGTTCCTTGGGCATTTCCTACCATCGTTATTGCCTTTTCTTGGCAGTGGATTCTAAACGGGGTTTATGGCTACTTACCTAATCTAATCGTAAAATTAGGTTTAATGGAACATACGCCTGCATTTTTGACAGATAGTACATGGGCATTCCTATGTTTGGTGTTTATCAACATTTGGTTTGGAGCGCCGATGATTATGGTTAATGTACTTTCAGCTTTGCAAACAGTACCCGAAGAACAATTTGAGGCTGCTAAGATAGATGGTGCTTCAAGTTGGCAAGTGTTCAAATTTATCGTCTTTCCACATATTAAAGTGGTTGTAGGGCTTCTAGTTGTTTTGAGAACTGTATGGATCTTTAATAACTTTGACATTATCTACCTAATTACTGGTGGTGGACCAGCCAATGCTACAACGACGCTTCCAATTTTTGCTTACAACCTAGGGTGGGGAACTAAATTGTTGGGTCGTGCCTCAGCAGTTACAGTATTGCTCTTTATCTTCTTGGTGGCGATTTGCTTTATCTACTTTGCTATCATCAGTAAGTGGGAAAAGGAGGGTAGAAAATAATGAAGAAGAAATCCAGTATTTATTTAGATATTCTCTCACATGTACTCTTGATAGGTGCGACCATTGTTGCAATTTTCCCATTGGTATGGATTATCATATCGTCTGTCAAGGGGAAAGGGGAATTAACTCAGTATCCAACACGATTTTGGCCTGAACAATTTACATTAGATTATTTCACTCATGTTATCAACGATTTGCACTTTATTGATAACATTCGAAACAGTTTAATCATTGCCTTAGCTACAACCGTTATTGCGATTATTATTTCTGCTATGGCAGCCTATGGAATTGTTCGATTCTTCCCTAAATTGGGAGCAATCATGTCGAGACTACTCGTCATTACCTACATTTTCCCACCAATTTTGTTAGCAATTCCCTATTCAATTGCCATTGCTAAAGTTGGATTAACAAATAGTTTATTTGGCTTGATGATGGTTTATCTATCTTTTAGTGTTCCATATGCAGTTTGGCTCTTAGTTGGATTTTTCCAAACAGTTCCAATTGGAATTGAAGAAGCAGCTAGAATTGATGGTGCAAATAAATTTGTTACTTTTTATAAAGTTGTACTACCGATTGTAGCACCAGGTATTGTAGCAACAGCTATTTATACATTTATCAATGCTTGGAATGAATTCCTGTATGCTTTGATTTTGATTAACAATACAGGAAAGATGACAGTAGCAGTAGCCCTTCG
>CAURCY010000115.1:0-3475 GCA_963523355.1 uncultured Streptococcus sp. | reverse complement strand
CCTCTTGTTTGGCTTTTTCCTCAGCCTCCATAATTAATTTATCCGCCACTGTGTAGCTGTAAATTCCAGCTTCCATGTCGACCACACTCGGTTCTGACAATTGTGTCTTAATCTTACTGTAGTAAGGCAATTTCTTGCTCATTTCAGATAGAGGAACCAAGACCTCGTCCGAATCATTCATAGTCAATCGAATTAAATCTGAAGTCACCTTGCTTGGGGCTAATTCTACCTTTTGGATAGCAGACTTGAGTTCTGGACTAATTTGAGCAAGTTCTGACGTAAAGGTCTTGATTTGTTCGCTGTCATTAAAGAGAACTGATATATAAGTTTCTGGCAGACTCACCAAACTCACCGAACTGGTCTCAAGCTGACCGCTTGAAAGGATTGGATAATGACTTTCTCCAGAAACATAGTAGGCCACAATATCATATTCCTTAACCTTGATTGTAAACTTGGTTGGAAATTGATAGACAAGCTGAGCTGATTCAACCCAATAGTTAGACTTGATCTGCTCTTCATATTTTGCCTTGTCTAGCAGAAGGTTAATCGTATAATCCGAATCCTGAATGCCTGAAGCCTGTCGAATATCATCATCTGTAGTTTGCACTGTTCCCTCAACACGAATATCTTTCATGGTCGCATAAGGGCTGAGCAAGTAGGCAGAAGCAACTAATAAAAGCAGACTGAGAAACAAAATCGAGATAGCCCGCCAGACATGAACTCCTGGAATTTTCGGTTTGACCGGTTTTTCCTTTACAGGCTTTTTATCTGCCTTTTTATCCTCTTTCTTTGGCTCTTTGGACTTTGATTCTTCTTTGGATACTTCTTTTTTGACCTCTTCTGACTCTTCTACTTTTTCTTTAGCATCTTCCTTAGCTGATTTTGGGTCTTTTGGTTCAGATTCACTCTCTTGGTCCTCAGTTGCATCTGACTTTTCAGATTTCGAAGCCATTCGAGCTTGTCTTTCCTTTTCCTTCTCCTCAGCTAGGGCCGCCTCTTCTTCAGCCTTCTTTTTTAGATATTCTTGGTTTCGTTTCTGCCATTCTGATAACTCTTTAAATTCTTCGAGGATTTCTTTGCCCTCATTTTTCTTATCTTTTGACATTTACTTTCCTTATGATAAATCTTTTTTCAACAATTGATAAAAATCTGCTAGAGATTTCAATTCCTTAGAAGCCTTCATCTTAGCTTGGTAATCTTCCTTGTGGCTTAGTAAGTGAGAAAGCTTCTCTTCCAAACTGTCCAAGGTCAAATCGCTTTCTTGAAGCTCTTCTGCATAGCCTTTTTTTACAAAGTAAGCTGCATTTTCAATCTGGTCTCCACGACTAGCTTCACGACCAAGTGGCACAATAACATGTAATTTTGCCATGGCCAAGAGCTCAAAAATCGTATTGGCACCACCACGTGTCACAACAATATCAGCCAATTCCATCAAGGGTTGATAGAGATTGGTCACATAGTCAACACGAAAGAGATTTTGGCTCAACTCATTCAGGCTAGAATCTCCAGTTAGATTGATAATATTGTAGCGCTCTGTCAGTTCTTTCTTATGGTCTGTCACCAATTGGTTAAAGACACGAGCGCCTGCAGAACCACCAACAAACAATACTGTTGGCAATTTAGGATTAAAGTGGGTTTGGATATCCACCAATTCATCTGGTTCCGGAGTGTTTTGGTCTGAAACCTTTGTCACTGCTCCCACATGCTCGACCTTAGACAAACTTGAAGATTGCTCAAAGGTTGAATACATCTTCGTCGCAAATTTATAGGCGATTTTATTGGCCAAGCCCATGGACAAGTCAGATTCGTGAATAAAGACAGGAACTCCTGAAACACGGGCTGCGATAACAGGTGGCACAGAGACAAAGCCTCCCTTTGAAAAAAGTGCTTGTGGACGAAGTCTCAACATGATAAAGAGAGATTGGACAATTCCCCATCCAACTTTAAAGACGTCCAGCATATTTTGCCAAGAGAAATAACGACGCAATTTGCCAGTCGCAATAGAATGGAAGGTGACATCAAGACCCGACTTGAGGATTTCTTGGTGTTCAATCCCACGCTTGTCCCCAATATAGTGAACTTCCCAGCCATCTTCGATGAACTTAGGCATTAACAAAAGGTTGAGAGTAACGTGTCCAACCGTCCCCCCACCTGTAAAGACAATTTTTTTCATATTATTCCTTTAACTCCGCTACTGTGTCGATAAAGAGGTCGCCACGTACTTCAAAGTTAGCATACATATCCCAGCTGGCATTGGCAGGACTGAGAAGAACCACATCTCCTTGAGTCGCAAGCTCGTAGGCCTTGCGGGTTGCATCTGCAATATCAGTCGCATCCACATAAGCCACACCAGCCTTGTCTGCTGCCCGTTTAACACGTTCTGCAGACTGACCAAGGATGACCATCTTCTTGAGTCCAGTAATATCTGGCACCAATTCGTCAAACTCATTACCACGGTCCAAACCACCTGCAATCAAAATGACCTTGCTGTTGTCAAATCCTGACAAGGCTTTTTGAGTAGCCAAGATATTGGTTGACTTGCTATCATTATAGAATTTGACACCCTTGATTTCATCCACAAATTGGAGACGGTGTTTGACACCACCAAAGGCTGAAAGAGTTTCTTTGATGGTTTGGTTATCAACACCACGAAGCTTGGCTACAGCAATCGTCGCAAGGGCATTTTCTACATTGTGGCTACCTGGAACACCGATTTCACTAGCTGCCATGACCACTTCTCCACGGAAGTAGAGTTGACCATCTTCCAGATAAGCTCCATCAACCTTTTCCTGTGTTGAAAATGGTACAACAGTGGCTTGTGTTTTGCTAGCCAATTCTTTTGCCAAGTCTTGGTTAAAGTTCAAGACAAGGAAATCAGCCGCTGTCATCTTGTTCTGGATATTCCACTTGGCTGCTACATATTCCTCAAATGACCCATGGTAGTCGATATGAGTTGGCATGAGGTTGGTAATAACTGCAATCTCAGGATGGAATTCTTGAACGCCCATGAGTTGGAAAGAAGAAAGTTCCATGACAAGCGTGTCCTTATCTGACGCAGTTTGGGCCACTTGACTAGCTGGATAGCCGATATTTCCTGATAAAAGACCATGTTGACCAGCAGCAGTCAAAACTTCCCCAATCATAGTCGTTGTGGTTGTTTTACCGTTCGAACCAGTAATACCAACAATCGGTGCTTCAGAAATCAAATAAGCCAATTCCACCTCGGTCAAGACTGGAATTCCCTTGGCCAAAGCCTTTTCAATCATGGGATTACTGTAGGGGATACCTGGATTTTTCACCATAAGGGCGAACTCTTCATCCAAGAGTTCCAAAGGATGACCGCCTGTGATGACCTTGATCCCTTCTTCCAACAAACTTTGCGCAGCTGGATTGTCCTCGAATGGTTTCCCGTCATTTACTGTCACAATGGCACCTAGCTTGTCCAACAAACGAGCTGCAGATTCACCAGACTTGG
>CAURCY010000114.1:0-3629 GCA_963523355.1 uncultured Streptococcus sp. | reverse complement strand
ACAACCCAGCGGTCAAGGTCTGTACGAGCAGGTGTAATGGCCATAAATTCTTGGCTATCCTTACCACCCATGGCTCCACCGTCACCAATGATAGCCTTGAAGTCTAAACCACTACGAGTGAAAATACGCTCATAAGCAGCCTTGTACTCATCGTAAACACTGTCCAAGCTATCATAGTTAGCGTGGAAACTGTAAGCATCCTTCATGATAAACTCACGTGTACGGAGAAGTCCATTACGTGGGCGTTTTTCATCACGATACTTAGGTTGGATTTGATAAAGGTTAAGTGGTAATTGCTTGTAAGACTTAACAGAATCACGGACAATAGCTGTAAAGGTTTCTTCGTGAGTTGGACCTAGGATAAAGTCTGATTTTTCACGATTTTTTAGTTTGTAAAGGTCTTCACCATAAGTTTCGTAACGACCTGATTCGCGCCACAATTCTGCACTGAGAAGGGCAGGAGCCAACATCTCAACGGCACCAATCTTGTCAAATTCTTGGCGCATGATATTTTTAGCTTTTTCAATCACACGGTTGGCAAGTGGTAGGTAAGAATAAACACCTGCTGAGACTTGACGAACATAACCAGCTCGCAACATAAGAGCATGGCTGATAACTTGAGCATCGCTTGGCATTTCGCGAAGCGTTGGGATAGGCATTTTACTTTGTTTCATAATATTCCTCGATTATCTAAAAAAGAGTCGCATGATGTCATTCCAGGTCACAGCAATCATCAAGACAACCATGATGACCACTCCGGCCAAGGTGACATAGGTTTCAATTTCTTGTTTCAATGGTTTGCGGCGAATGGCTTCCAGGATATTGAGCACAATCTTACCACCATCCAGGGCTGGAATCGGAATAAGATTAAAAATCCCGATATTGATGGAAATCATTGCCAAGAAGTACAAGACATTCTCAATTCCATTTTTAGCAGCATCACTACTTGCCTTAAAGATGGCAACAGGTCCACCTAGCTTGTTCAAATCCGGTTGGAAAATCAGATTTTTCAGTTCTGAGAGAATTCGGAGGGCCGAGTCAGCAGCAGTTGTAAAACCACCTACAAACATAGATACAAAATCTGACTTAATCCCCGGTTGAACACCTAGAAGGTAACGGCCTTGACTTTCTTCCGGAGTAACAGTGACTTGTTTGTCACTCCCCTTTTCAGAAATAGTCACATCCAAGGTCGGGGCCGTCTTATCTTTGGTTTCTGATTCCACAGCCTGAATCAAACTTTCCCAGTTGCTAACCTCATGTGAGCCAATCTTGGTAATTTGTGCCGTTTCTGGTACTCCTACCTTAGCCAAAGCCCCTTGAGGCATAATATGGAACTGGTTGGTATCGACATCTCTGACACCACCCTGCATGAAGATTAAAATCCAGAAAACAACGACACCTAAGATAAAGTTGTTCATGGGGCCTGCAAAGTTAGTAATGAGTTTCCCCCAGATAGTCGCATTTTGATATTGAACATCTAAAGGTGCAATCCGAACCTCAGTACCATCTGCTTCCACAACCGTTGCATCGTGATCCACTGCAAATGTTTTTTCTTCTTCCAGAACCAATCCTTTGATAAAGAGCTTGTCTTCAAAGTCAAACTGGGTCACCTGCATAGGAAGAGCTGTTTGATCCAATTTTTTACCTGAGAGATTGATGCGTTTAACCTTACCATCATCAGTAAGCGTCAAACTGACAGGAGTTCCTGTCTTGATTTCAGTTGTATCATCACCCCAACCGGCCATACGGACATAGCCACCCAGAGGCAAGATTCGAATGGTATAGGCCGTCCCGTCCTTGCCAATATGAGCAAAGATCTTGGGTCCCATGCCAATGGCAAATTCACGCACTAGAATCCCTGATTTCTTGGCAAAGTAGAAGTGTCCGAACTCGTGTACCACTACAATAATCCCAAAAACCAGAATAAAGGTTAAAATTCCGAGCATAGTATTTCCTCCGTCTTTTGATTAAAAGAGTCCAAATAAGTGCATGATTGGAAATACAAGCAACATACTATCAAAACGATCCAAAACACCACCATGTCCAGGGATAAATTTCCCAGAATCCTTGACACCAAAGTGACGCTTGATCGAACTTTCTAGTAAATCACCAAATTGTCCAGCAATGCTAAAGAAAATAGCAAAGACTGACATCTTGTAAATTCCATACGGAAGAGCAACTGTCCTATCAAACATCATAAAGATGATGGTTACTAAAATAGCACCTAAAATACCACCCAAGGCACCCTCAAAGGTTTTATTTGGAGAAACTGTCGGAGCTAATTTTCGTTTACCATAGTTCATTCCTATAAGATAGGCACCACTGTCTGTCGCCCAGACGATACATAAGGCTAATAGTGCCTTATCTAACCCTGCAATTCTAGCATCTAATAGAGCATTAAAACCAAAGCCCACGTAGAAACTCATAGCAAGCGGGAAAACAGCATCCTCAATCGTATAAGACTTGCTAAAAACAGTCGTTCCTAACATAATTGAAATCAAAACACTATAGGCAACCACATTCCCATCAACTGGCAAAAAAGTCAGGTAATTCTCCAAGGGAATGGTCAAGGCAAAGGTTGCAAAGAGGGTCAAGAGGCCCTCCATAGTCATGGTCTCTAGACCTCTCATCTTCAAAAGTTCATGCATGGCTAGCATGGCTATGATTCCAATTGCTATCTGCAGCAAGAGTCCCCCAATCATTAAAATTGGTAGGAAAATAGCCAGGGCAATCCCTGCAAACAAGGTTCTTTTCTGTAAATCCTGTGTCATATTTCCTCCTAAACTCCTCCAAATCGGCGATGACGACGATTGTAGGCAAGAATGGCTTCCTGCAAGGCCGCCTCGTCAAAATCAGGCCACAAGGTATCCGTAAAATAGAGCTCACTGTAGGCTCCCTGCCATGGAAGGAAATTGCTCAAACGCAATTCTCCACTAGTACGGATAATCAAGTCTGGGTCTCGTAAGTCCTTAGGCAAATGCTGGGTGAAGAGATAGTTGCCAATCAATTCCTCTGTGATGTCACCTGGGTTGATTTTGGCATCTAACACATCCTGGGAAATCAACTTAAGAGCCTGTGTAATCTCAGCACGTCCACCATAGTTGAGGGCAAAATTAAGAATTAATCCTGTGTTGTTCTTAGTCAATTCCTCAGCCTTGGTTAGAGCTTCAAAGGTTTGCTTAGGCAGGCGGTCCGTTTCCCCAATCATTTGAATCTTAACATTATTCGCATGCAGTTCTGGAACATAATTATCATAAAACTCTACTGGCAAGTTCATGATAAACTTGACTTCCTGATCTGGACGGGTCCAATTTTCTGTAGAAAAAGCATAGACCGTAATAACCTTAACGCCTAGTTTGTTGGCTGCCTTGGTCACAGTTTGCAATGCTTCCATGCCCGCCTTGTGTCCAAAAACTCGCGGTTGCATACGTTTTTTAGCCCAACGGCCATTGCCATCCATGATGATGCCGATATGAGCAGGAACCTGTGTCGGAACCTCTACTTCCACATCCTTATCTTTCTTAAAAAATCCAAACATGATCTTATTCCTATTCAAAAATCTATCGTTTCATTATACCATATTTCCCTATTTTCTTCTATCACTAAGCTATTTATACTCTTCGAAAATC
>CAURCY010000113.1:0-3707 GCA_963523355.1 uncultured Streptococcus sp. | reverse complement strand
TAAAATGAAAAATTTCCATCTGGTGAAGGCCTAAAATGATAATAATTGTTCCCATAGTGTAACGAAACCAATTGGCATAGAGAATATTACCAAAGTAACCTGCACCAAAGCCTAGAATAAAGAAAATGAGAGAGATACCTGCGATAAAGCAAAGTGTTCGAATCAAACCTGACCAGAGAACCTTTCTCCCAAACAAAGAAAAACTTTTTGCGCTTTCCTGATCATCCAGCAAAATTCCAGTATAAACTGGTAACAGAGGAAAAATACAAGGGGAAAAGAAAGACAAGACCCCTGCTAAAAAAACGGAGATTGAAAATACTATCGTTTCCAATAAAGAACCAACTTTCTTAATAATTCATATCCTATTGTACTATAATCAAGTTTATTTGTATGATTTCTGCTACGCAAATTAAATTAGCCTGTGTTTAAAAGATCTTTTCTGTCACCAGCTAATTCAGATTTTGCCCCCTATACACAAAAAAAGCCTATCGACCAAGTTGAAAAGCTTGATACAATAGGCTTTTTAAAGGCTGATTATTTAACAGCGTCTTTAAGAGCTTTACCAGCTTTGAATGCTGGAACTTTAGAAGCTGCGATTTTGATTTCTTTACCAGTTTGTGGGTTGCGACCTTTACGTGCTGCACGCTCACGAACTTCAAAGTTACCGAAACCGATCAATTGAACTTTTTCACCAGCTGCAAGGTATTCAGTTACTGCTGCAAATACAGCGTCAACTGCTGCTGCTGAATCTTTCTTAGTCAATTCTGTAGCTTCTGCTACTTTAGCGATCAAATCTTGTTTGTTTGCCATGTTAATGATTCCTCCAATTTAATTTCTAATTAACAATTATAATCATATCCTAAAATCCCTTTTAGGTCAAGTTAAAAACGCTATTTCTTCCCATTTTATTTATTTTTTTAAGAGTAGTAACGTACTAAAATAGCCCAAGCGTTCTCACCCGTGTGAGTTTGAATAATAGAGCCCGTTTCCAAAACTGAAATTGGCTTTTCAACATAAGCTTGTAAGCTTTCTTTCATCTCTTTTGCCCAATCAGCACTACCAGAATATGAAATTCCAATCTCTGCTACAGAACGTTCAGAGAGCGACGTTATCAACTCATCTAACCATTTTTTAAAAGTTTTAGCTCCACGACCTTTAACGATTGGCTGCAATTCATGGTCTTTCATCTGCATGACAACACGTATATTGAGAAGTGAGCTCAACAATCCAGTTACACGCCCAATTCGTCCACCTTTGACAAGATTTTCCAAAGTCGAAACGCCAATATAGAGTTCTGTGTGGTTTTTAACCTCTTCTATATGAGATAAAATTGCATCCATATCTTTTCCTTCTTGTGCTAACTTCGCAGCCTCAACAACCTGGAATTTCAGGGCTTGGTCAGTGAAGGAACTATCAATAACTGTCACGTCGGCAGTAGATAAACTAGCACCCTGTCGCGCTGCTTCTACAGTACCAGAAAGGGCGTGAGACATATGAATAGCAAGAATCTGGCTACCATCCTTGCATAGGTCTTCAAAAACTTCAGCGAAGACACCTACAGGCGGTTGACTTGTCTTCGGAAGATTCTTACTTGCTTGCATCAACTGAAGAAATTTACCTTCTTCTTTCAAATCCGCATCAGAATAAACAACATTATCAATCATTACAGATAACGGAACAACAGTGATATCTAATTGTTTTACTAGTTCAGGTTCAATAGTAACAGATGAATCGGTTACAATCTTAATTTTTGTCATAGTATCAATCTTTCTATTTTAGGATTCAGATTGGTTTTCTTACTTTTAATTATATCAAAAAAAGATTAAAAATCCTAATGGAGTCATTCAAATTTTCCTTAAAAATTTGATATAATCTACTTATAAGAAAAGAGGTTCCTATGATTAAAAAAATTTATCCCATTTTAACCATTTTACTAGGTGCTGCTATTTATGCTTTTGGGCTGACTTATTTTGTAGTTCCCCATCATCTCTTTGAAGGAGGGGCGACAGGTATTACCCTCATCACCTTTTATCTTTTTAAAATCCCTGTTTCTCTCATGAACCTGCTGATTAATATTCCCCTTTTCATCCTAGCTTGGAAGATTTTTGGAGCAAAATCTCTCTATTCTAGTTTACTAGGAACCTTAGCCTTGTCCGCCTGGTTGGCTTTTTTTGAGCGTATTCCCCTTCATATTGATCTTCAAGGTGATTTACTGATCACAGCCCTTATAGCTGGGATTCTATTGGGAATTGGGCTCGGAATTATCTTCAATGCTGGTGGGACAACTGGTGGAACTGATATTGTAGCTCGTATTATCAATAAATACACTCATATATCTATGGGAAAACTGCTTTTTATCTTAGATTTTTGTATTCTCATGCTTATTCTCCTAATCTTTAAGGATCTGAGATTAGTTACCTACACGCTCTTATTTGATTTTATCGTTTCTCGTGTTATTGATTTGATCGGCGAAGGTGGCTATGCAGGTAAAGGATTTATGATTATCACAAAACGTCCTGACCAACTTGCTAAGGCGATTAATGATGACCTAGGAAGAGGCGTTACTTTCATCTCAGGTCAAGGTTATTATAGTCGAGAAGATTTAAAAATCATTTACTGTATTGTCGGAAGAAATGAAATTGTGAAAATGAAGGAAATGATTCATCGAATCGATCCTCAAGCCTTTATAACCATTACAGAAGCCCATGAAATCCTTGGAGAAGGATTCACCTTTGAAAAAGAATAAAAAGAGGTAATGTACTGAATTGATTTCTTTTAGAATCTACAATAATAACGTGAAACAATGATAATTTCTCCATCAAAGTAATCCTTTAAAATCTTCTGTCGTGATAGTATCGAATTGACTACTAAAATCAAGAAGATATAATTCCTCTACACCCTCTCGTTTTAACTTTCTTTCACGTTCAGCAGAGTTCAAAATAGGCAAAAACAATTCCGAATGATAAGGCTCTAAAGCAATCTTTAAAGATTCATTAAACATCATAACCACGATAGGCAACAAATCCTTCCTCGTAGCCTTGTTGGTAACACGAAATAATTATTTATCAGATAGTTTGCCAATATCTTTGTGGTTTTTATAGAAATAGTAGTAAATATAAAATAATTATTTCATAATGATATCTATTTCTGTAACAGAAAATCTGAAACATATTTTTTACCTGAAGTGTAACAGTGTAGAAAGTTCATTTTTTTGAAATGATTATAAAGTACAATATATTGAGGTAAGAATTTTAAAGCCAGAAAAACGCATTATATCAGGCACTTAAAAACTTGATACAATGCGTTTATTTAATATGAAAAGATCTACTAGATTCTTTAGAAATGAACTTCCAGTAGCCTTTTCACTTTTTATTAATAAGTCCCTTCTTCACCTTGGCTAGTCAAGATTACCGGACCATCTTTAGTAATGACAAATTGGTGTTCATACTGACATGACAATCCACCGTCAATGGTCTTATGCGCCCAGCCAGTTTTCATATCTGTATCGATTTCCCAGTCACCTGTATTGATCATCGGTTCAATGGTCAAGACCATACCTTCACGAAGACGAAGTCCACGACCTGCAATACCATAGTTGGGAACCATTGGCTCTTCGTGCATAGTTGGGCCAACACCATGACCAACCAAATCTCGCACTACACCGTATCCACGACTTTCAGCGTATTCTTGAATAGCCGCACCGATAT
>CAURCY010000112.1:0-3804 GCA_963523355.1 uncultured Streptococcus sp. | reverse complement strand
GAATTGCGTAAAGCAATGCCTTTCGTTGGTAAAAACGACGACGACGCATTCAAAATCTACAATTAATTCTTGTAAAGAGAGACAGAAGGCGAGTTGGGGGTACCTAACTCGTTTTTTATCTTGAACAGTATTTGAGGAGGAGACAATGCTAAGTGCAAAAGATGTGGTGAAAGCCCACAAAGTTTTGAGTGGTGTAGTAGTTGATACACCACTAGAATATGATCATTATTTATCAGAAAAATACCAAGCAAAGATTTATCTCAAAAAGGAGAATGCGCAACGAGTTCGCTCTTTTAAAATTCGTGGAGCTTATTATGCCATTTCTCAACTGTCAAAAGAAGAACGCGAGCGTGGTGTAGTCTGTGCCTCTGCGGGAAATCATGCCCAAGGTGTCGCCTATACTTGTAATGAGATGAAGATTCCTGCAACGATCTTTATGCCCATCACAACACCGCAACAAAAGATTGGGCAGGTTCGCTTTTTCGGTGGAGAGTTTGTGACGATCAAGTTGGTTGGGGATACCTTTGATGCTTCTGCTAAGGCAGCACAAGAATTTACATTAACAGAAAACCGCACCTTCATCGATCCTTTTGATGATGCGCATGTTCAGTCTGGTCAAGGGACTGTAGCCTATGAAATTCTTGAAGAAGCCCGTAAAGAGTCTATTGATTTTGATACAGTACTTGTACCAGTAGGTGGTGGCGGATTGATTGCCGGTGTTTCTACTTATATTAAGGAAACCAACCCGACTATTGAAGTGATCGGGGTAGAAGCCAATGGAGCTCGCTCTATGAAGGCTGCCTTTGAAGCTGGGGGACCAGTTAAACTCAAAGAAATTGATAAGTTTGCTGATGGGATAGCTGTGCAGAAGGTTGGACAATTAACCTATGAAGCGACCCGAAAAAATGTTGAAACGCTGATTGGAGTGGACGAGGGATTGATTTCCGAAACCTTGATTGATCTTTATTCCAAACAAGGTATTGTAGCAGAACCAGCCGGAGCTGCCAGTGTTGCAGCCTTGGAAGTTTTATCAGACTATATCAAAGGCAAGACGATTTGTTGTATCATTTCTGGAGGAAATAACGATATCAACCGTATGCCAGAGATGGAAGAACGTGCCTTGATTTACGATGGAATCAAGCATTACTTTGTAGTGAATTTCCCACAACGTCCAGGAGCTCTACGAGAGTTTGTAAATGACATTTTGGGGCCAAATGATGACATCACTCGTTTTGAATATATCAAACGAGCAAGCAAGGGGACAGGCCCTGTCTTGATTGGGGTAGCTCTTGCCAATAAGCATGACTATGCTGGATTGATTCATCGAATGGAAAAGTTTGACCCATCTTATATTAATTTGAATGGGAACGAAACGTTGTATAATATGTTAGTTTAAGCTAAAATAAAATTATTATCATATTATTTGCGTAATAATGATGATGGTGCTATAATGAGGGTGACGAAAGGGGGAGATTCCCATGGTTTTACAAATTTTACTTGTTTTATTGTTTTTAGTGGTGATTGCATCAGTGATTATGGTTAGTTCTGTGTATGTGGTTCGACAACAATCTGTCGCTATCATAGAACGCTTTGGTAAATACCAAAAGTTGAGTAATAGTGGTATTCATTTACGAGCTCCTTTTGGAATTGATAGGATTGCGGCAAGAGTTCAACTACGCTTGTTGCAAAGTGAGATTGTTGTAGAGACAAAGACGCAAGATAATGTATTTGTAACGATGAATGTGGCAACTCAGTATCGAGTAAATGAAAACAATGTCACAGATGCTTATTATAAATTGATGCGTCCAGAAGCCCAAATTAAATCCTATATTGAAGATGCTTTGCGTTCATCTGTGCCAAAGCTAACCCTAGATGAGTTGTTTGAGAAGAAGGATGAAATCGCCTTAGAAGTTCAAAAACAAGTGGCGGAAGAAATGTCTACGTATGGGTATATCATTGTCAAAACGCTGATTACTAAGGTTGAACCTGATGCTGAAGTAAAACAATCAATGAATGAAATTAACGCGGCTCAACGTAAGAGAGTGGCGGCGCAAGAGCTTGCTGAAGCAGATAAGATTAAAATCGTGACCGCAGCAGAAGCAGAAGCAGAAAAAGATCGCCTACATGGTGTAGGGATTGCAGAGCAGCGTAAAGCAATTGTTGACGGACTAGCTGATTCTATCCAAGAGTTAAAGGGAGCCAATGTTGAGCTAACTGAAGAACAAATCATGTCTATCCTATTAACGAACCAGTATTTAGATACGTTGAATAATTTTGCAGATAAAGAGGGTAATAATACAATCTTCCTACCAGCAAATCCTAATGGAGTTGAGGACATAAGAACTCATATATTATCGGCTTTAAAAGCCAAATAAAAATATGCAGAATAATATAGTTACGACGAATATATGTTTTTTTATTGACAAACGAAATAAAAACGTATACAATTAAGTATTGTAAAGAATAATTTAGGAGAAGAACATGGCTAAGTCGAACTTTGAAAAAGTAGAAGCAGTTGTTGGCTGGGTTCGTGATAAGAAAATCACAGGCTACCGTATCTCTAAAGAAACGAATGCGCGTGAAATGTCTATCATTGCTCTAGCACAAGGACGCGCAAAAGTTAAAAATATTTCATTTGAAACAGCTCTTGGTTTAATCGATTTCTATGAAAAAAATCATGAAAAATTTGAAGATTAAACTGTGGTCACAGGCAGATTCCTGAGTCGAGTCTGCCTTTTCTTTACAATTACAAATTAAAAAGACTGCATTCTTTATGCAGTCTTTGTTTATTAGCTGAGATAACGTTGAAGAAATTCTTTTGTCCGTTCTTCTTTAGGATTTGTAAAGAGGTCTTCTGGTTTGCCTTCTTCAGCAATGACACCCTTATCCATAAAGATGACACGGTGGGAGACATCGCGAGCGAACTCCATTTCGTGGGTTACGACGATCATGGTCAAGCCTTCTTGAGCCAAATCCTGCATAATTTTGAGAACTTCTCCGACCATTTCTGGGTCAAGGGCAGATGTTGGTTCGTCGAAGAGAATGGCATCAGGATTCATGGAGAGTGCGCGGGCGATAGCCACGCGTTGTTTCTGCCCCCCTGAGAGTTGCTTCGGCTTGGCTTGCCAGTAGCGTTCTCCCATGCCTACTTTTTCGAGATTCTCTTTGGCAATTTTTTCAGCTTCAGAGTGGTCGCGTTTGAGTACAGTCGTTTGGGCAACGATAGTATTTTCAAGGACATTCAGATTTTCAAAGAGATTGAAAGATTGGAAAACCATACCGAGTTTTTCACGATAATGGGTGAGGTTATAGCCTTTTTCTAAGACATTTTCTCCTCGATAGAGAATCTCTCCCTCTGTAGGTGTTTCGAGTAAATTAATTGAACGAAGGAAGGTTGATTTTCCGCTTCCAGAGCTCCCGATGATGGAAATAACCTCTCCTTTATGGACGGTGAGGGAAATATCTTTTAGCACTTCGTTTTGCCCATAGGATTTTTTGAGGTGTTTGATTTCAAGGATTGGTTGTGTCATTTTTTCAAATCCTCCGTTTGCATTTGGTTAGCACCTGTAGTGTAAGTATCCATGTCCATACGACGTTCGATGAAGCGTAGGATACGGGTCACAGTAAAGGTGAGGACAAAGTAGATCACGGCGATGATGGTAAAGGTCTGGAAGTATTGATAGGTTTGTGTTGCTACAGTATTTCCTGAGAAATAAAGCTCAACAACTGAAATAACGTTCAATACAGAGGTATCTTTGATATTGATGACAAACTCATTACCAGTAGCAGGTAGAATATTACGGA
>CAURCY010000111.1:0-3818 GCA_963523355.1 uncultured Streptococcus sp. | reverse complement strand
ATAAAGAAACTTTCGATGTGGATATGGTTATCCTTGCAGTTGGTTTCCGTCCAAATACTGCTCTTGCTGATGGTAAGATTGAACTCTTCCGTAACGGTGCTTTCCTTGTAAACAAGAAACAAGAAACTTCACTTCCTGGTGTATTTGCTGTTGGAGACTGTGCGACTGTTTATGACAACGCTCGTAAAGATACAAGCTACATCGCACTTGCTTCAAACGCAGTTCGTACTGGTATTGTTGGTGCTTACAATGCTTGTGGACATGAATTGGAAGGAATCGGTGTTCAAGGTTCAAACGGTATCTCAATCTACGGTCTTCACATGGTTTCAACTGGTTTGACTCTTGAAAAAGCTAAAGCTGCTGGTTACAATGCAACTGAAACAGGCTTTAACGATCTTCAAAAACCAGAATTCATGAAACATGATAACCATGAAGTAGCCATCAAGATTGTCTTTGACAAAGATAGCCGTGAAATTCTTGGTGCACAAATGGTTTCACACGATTCTGCAATCAGCATGGGAATCCACATGTTCTCACTTGCTATCCAAGAGCATGTAACAATTGATAAATTGGCATTGACAGACCTATTCTTCTTGCCACACTTCAACAAACCATATAACTACATCACAATGGCTGCACTTACAGCTGAAAAATAAAATTTGATGAACTATCTGTCCTTAAGTTAAGGTCAGATAGTTTTTTAATCAATGTGTACCCATACAATTACATTATTTTTATCTTGTGATTCCTTCTAATCTAACTTAAAATGAAATGGTAGCTACCAATACAAATGATGAGGATAAAACAAATGACTGAAAATCGTTATGAACTAAATAAAAACTTGGCGCAGATGCTCAAGGGTGGGGTTATCATGGACGTTCAGAACCCTGAACAAGCCCGTATTGCAGAGGCTGCTGGTGCGGCAGCTGTGATGGCCTTGGAACGAATTCCGGCTGATATCCGTGCGGCTGGTGGGGTTTCCCGTATGAGTGATCCAAAGATGATTAAGGAAATCCAAGAAGCGGTTAGCATTCCAGTAATGGCCAAGGTCAGAATCGGGCACTTTGTTGAAGCTCAGATTTTAGAGGCTATTGAAATTGACTATATCGATGAGAGTGAAGTTTTATCTCCAGCTGACGACCGTTTCCATGTGGATAAGAAAGAATTCCAAGTTCCTTTTGTCTGTGGAGCTAAGGATTTGGGCGAAGCCTTGCGTCGTATCGCTGAAGGTGCTTCTATGATTCGTACCAAAGGAGAACCGGGTACGGGGGATATCGTCCAAGCTGTTCGTCATATGCGTATGATGAATCAGGAAATTCGCCGCATTCAAAACCTACGTGAGGACGAACTTTATGTTGCTGCTAAGGACTTACAAGTCCCTGTAGAATTGGTTCAATACGTCCATGAACATGGAAAATTGCCAGTTGTAAACTTTGCGGCTGGAGGCGTTGCAACGCCAGCAGATGCTGCGTTGATGATGCAATTAGGGGCAGAGGGTGTATTTGTCGGTTCAGGTATTTTCAAGTCAGGAGATCCTGTTAAACGAGCGAGTGCCATTGTCAAAGCGGTAACTAACTTCCGTAATCCTCAGATCCTAGCTCAAATCTCTGAAGATTTAGGAGAAGCCATGGTTGGTATCAATGAAAATGAAATCCAAATTCTCATGGCTGAGCGAGGAAAATAGATGAAAATTGGAATATTGGCCTTGCAAGGTGCCTTTGCAGAACATGCAAAAGTGCTAGATCAATTAGGTGTCGAGAGTGTTGAAATCAGAAATCTAGATGATTTTCAGAAACATCAGAGTGATTTGTCGGGTTTGATATTACCTGGTGGGGAATCTACAACCATGGGCAAGCTCTTACGTGAGCAGGACATGCTGATTCCCATTCGAGAAGCCATTCTATCTGGCTTACCAGTGTTTGGGACCTGTGCAGGTTTAATTTTGCTGGCTAAGGAAATTACTTCTCAGGAAGAGAGTCATCTAGGAACTATGGATATGGTAGTCGAGCGCAATGCCTATGGGCGCCAACTAGGAAGTTTCTATACGGAAGCAGAATGTAAGGGAGTTGGCAAGATTCCGATGACCTTTATTCGCGGGCCGATTATCAGTAGTGTTGGAGAAGATGTAGAAATTCTAGCAACAGTTGACAATCAAATCGTTGCAGCCCAAGAAAAAAATATGCTGGTAACTTCCTTTCATCCAGAATTGACTGATGATGTAAGCTTGCACCAGTACTTTATCAATATGTGTAAAGAAAAAAGTTGAGAAAAAATTCTCAACTTTTTTACATATAATAAACAATGGCAATGTATTGGAGGGCAGATGCTGCTAGGATAAAGAGATGCCAAATCATGTGGAAATAAGGTTTTTTCTTGGCGTAAAATCCAGCTCCAACTGTATAACAGAGTCCGCCAGTTACCATGAGACTCCAGAAAATTGGCGTTGTTTGACTGATAATGGCAGGAATGATAGCCAGAACCAACCAGCCCATAATCAGGTAAAGAGCAAGGCTAAATTTCTCATTGACTTTTTTAGCAAAGATTTTATAGAGAATACCAAAGATGGTCGTTCCCCACTGGATAGCAATAATCAGATAGCCAAACCAGTTATTCATCAAAGTCAGTACGACAGGTGTATAAGAGCCAGCAATAGCAACATAAATCATAGAATGGTCAATGATTCGCAAGACATATTTGTGGGTCGAACCATAGGCCATAGAGTGATAAATGGTGGATGATAGGAACATGAGAAAGAGACTAATAACGAAAATGGAAACGCCGATAGAGGATAAAAATCCGTGTGTCTCATAACTATAGGTTGATGAAATGGGGAGTAAGATGAGCATGATGACTGCACCTACGGCATGGGTCACGCTATTAGCAATCTCCTCTCCAAAACTGAGTTGTTTGCTGAGTTTAAGACTAGTGTTCATTGGATTACCTCCTCTTGAGTATGATCGATTAAGGCTAGGGTTTGATGATAGAGTTTAACGGTTTGGCAGCTGGTTTGGATAATGGGGTTAGCTGGGTCAATTCCTTGGTTCATGTAGTCCACAAAAGCATCGTAGAGTTGGTCTGAACTTGCTTGACTTTGTAGAGTATTAAGTGTCTGAGCTATTTCTTGAATAGAAAAGACAGACTTGAGGGTTGTGATAGCAATCAAACGGGCAATCTGTTGGCGTTGGTATTTTTTCTTGTCAGGTTTTGTCAGGTAACCATGTTTGACATAATTATTGACCATAGATGCTGTCAGGCCCTTGTCTTTATCAAGAGAGATAGGGGCGCAGACCTGATTGACATAGAGTAAAACCTGGTCCAGATAGAGGTCAATGTTTGGAATTTCTGCCCATTTTGGGTAGGAAAAGGTAGTTTCCATTTTCAACTCCTTTTTATCTAGTTTTAATAACTAGATTATAAAATAATAAAAACAGAAAGTCAAGTTTTAACTGCTTGTAGAAAGACTTAAATTATGCTATGATGGGAGAAACTAGTCAGAAATGAGGAGAAAAGATGGAGATTCGTTTAGCTTTTCCAAATGAAGTAGATGACATCATGCAAGTGATGGAGGATGCTAAAAAATGTTTAGCGGATGCTGGTAGTGACCAGTGGCAAAATGGTTATCCAAATGCTGATATTATTACTGAGGATATTATCTCAGGTCAAGCCTACGTAGCCTTGGAAGAGGGAGAATTACTAGCTTATGCAGCCGTGACCAAGAGTCCAGAGGCAACCTATGAAGCCATTTATGAAGGAAAATGGCAATCTGGAGAGTCAGAGTACCTAGTCTTTCACCGTATTGCTGTGGCAGCAGATGTGCA
>CAURCY010000110.1:0-3878 GCA_963523355.1 uncultured Streptococcus sp. | reverse complement strand
CATAAATCTGGCTGATTTCCCCTGGATTTCGTTGGGCATAGGTATCCACCAAGGCCAATTCCCGTTCATTTGGTTCTTGAACTTCTTCGTACAAACCTTCAACTAAGATACAGCCATCTGCAGCACGAAGAGACTGTAGGGCTTGAAGGAGGTACCAGGGAGCTGATTCCACAACCCCACCATAACTAGAGTGGATATCCACATCAGCACTTTTTATCTTGGCATCAAAGGTTACAATCCCCTTATTTCCACCAGAAATTTCCAGCTGTTCCAAAGCATTTTTGGTCCCTTGTTCCCAAACCAACAAATCCGCACCACGGAGTTTGTCCACATGTTTTTCCAAATACTTATCTAGGTCTGTCGAAGCCGATTCCTCCGCTCCCTCCATGATAAAACTGATATTGACAGGCAGGTCATCGTGGTGCTGCATGTATTTTCTCAAAGCACTCAAACGAGCCGTGATATGACCCTTATCATCGTCAACCCCACGCCCATACATGAAGCCATTGCGGACCGAAAGCGTAAAGGGATCCTCTGTCCACACCTGATCCCCGTCCGCTGGCACAGTGTCATAGTGGTTATAGAAAATCAAGGTCTTGGCATCTGGACGCGAACTCTTGAAATGTGCCATGACAAAGGGCGCTGTATAAGTCTCATCAATCTCCACTTCAGCCCCAACACGCTTGAAAATCTCACCCAGATAGTTGGCAACTTCTTTGAGACCCACCTGCTGGGCAAAGACCGACTTCTTAGAAATCAAGGTACGCAAAACCTCAAAATAATGCTGGGCTACATGATCCTTTTCAAATTTTTCAATCTGTTCTTGTTCGCTAGGAAAAACCATATTCTCTCTACCTTTCTATGAACTACTCTTCCTGACAATCCATGCTCTATACAAAAGCAAGAGGTGGAATTTTCTCTCCCACCTCCCTGTTTCTTATTACCAAACTGGTTGATCCAAACCGTCTGATGTTTCTTCGATAACTTTTTTCACGTCATCTGTGTGGTAAGCTGCGATCACTTTCTTGATAGCATCAGCTTTTGGTGATGATTCCCAATCTTTTTTCGCAACGATGATGTTGTACCATTGTTTTGAGTTTTCATCAGCTTGTTCTTTGAAAAGTGCTTTCTTGTAGTCCAATTTTGCTTCTGTAACGAAGGTATTGTTTACAACGGCAGCGTCAACTGATGACAATGAACGAGCTGTTTGGCTAGCATCCAATTCAGTGATTTTCAAGTTCTTTGGATTTTCTTTGATGTTAGCAACTGTTGCAAGAGCAGTTCCAGAAACATCCAATTTAATCAAGCCAGCTGATTGAAGCAAGTAAAGTGCACGACTTTCGTTTGTAGCGTCGTTTGGTACAGCGATTTCTCCGTTTGCTGGGATGTCTTCTACTTTAGTGTACTTGTTGTCACTTCCATTCAAACCTGAGTAAAGACGGATTGGAGAGATGTAAGTATCTGCAATCGCTACAAGGTCTTTTCCGTTTTCTTTGTTCCAGTTGTTCAAGAAGTTATAGTGTTGGAAAGCGTTCAAGTCTACTTCGCCATCAGCAGTTGCCTTGTTTGGTTGTGAGTAGTCTGTGAACTCTGTAAATTCCAAAGTAATACCGTCTTTTTTAACCAATTCTTGGACTTTATCCCAACGAGCTTCTTCAGAACCGCTACGGTTAACAGTTGCGATTTTAACAGTTGTTGCATTATCTGCTTTCTTTTCTGAGTTTCCGCAAGCTGCAAGAGCCAAACCTGCGACTGTAGCAAGAGCTGCTACACCAAGCCATTTTTTGATTTTCATGATTCTTTCTCCTTAAAAATAATACCGTACTAGTATCTCACAATTTGTTTGATTTCACAAATTGTTATTAGATAGCCAGATATATAGTTTAAAACTATATCCCTAAAAACTGAGAAATCACCCATCTTACGCAGAATGGATGATTTCAAGAAATTATTTAATATCAGCTTCTGATGGTAGATAAGTGTCTCCAAAGAATTGTTTAGACAATTTTTCAAGAGTTCCGTCTTTGTAGAGTTCTTGGATACGTTTGTCTACAAATGTTTTCAACTCATCTTGACCTTTAGCAAGAAGTGGGTAAACGTAAGGTTGTTGGTCGCTTGGAAGTTCGATCACTTTCAAGTTGTCCAAACCTTGGTCCTTGATGACTGTTTCAACACCGATTTTATCAAAAATCTTGTAGTCAAACTGGCCATCGCTCAAACGTCCCATGATTTGTTGGAAGTCCGCTCTAGTATAGTTAAGGACAGTTGGATTATCTGAGTGTTGTTTGTTGTAGTCTTCTAGCTGTTTAGCAGATGTTGTCCCTTGAACAACTTCTGTTGATTTTCCACCGATATCATCAAGCGATTTGATGCTAGGGTCATCTTTTTTCACTACAAGAACGTTAGGGTTTTTAGCAGTTGGAGCTGCATAAAGGTATTTTTCAGCACGTTCTTTAGTGTAGCTGATGTTGCTAACAGCCATATTGTAACGGTCAGCATCAAGTCCTGCAAAGACTCCTGACCACTCTGTCTTCTCAAACTTGACATCATACTTGTCAGAGTCTTTAAAGATAGCGCGAACCACTTCAATTTCGTAACCAGTCAATTCGCCATTTTCTTCGTAGTTGAATGGTTTTGGTGAAGCATTGGTTGCAACGATAATTTCTTTCTTGCTAGCTGCTTCTCCTTCTTTCTTAGCACCACCTGAGCAAGCTGCTAGTACACCTGCAGCAACAAGCCCTAGGGCAGCAAGAGATGAGTATTTAACGATTTTTTTCATGTCATTTCCTCCAAAATAGAATACCTTATAATCTTAACAGAAAAAGAGCATTTACGCCATTATATGATATCTATCTCTGTGATAGGTTTTCTTTATGGCTGATTTATACTCAATGAAAATCAAAGAGCAAACTAGAAAGCTAGCCGCAGGCTGTACTTGAGTACGGCAAGGTGAAGCTGACGTGGTTTGAATTTGATTTTCGAAGAGTATTAAAAGACCAAACGCAAGACTGCAGTTAAGACCACTCCAAAGAGAACTGTTCCAACTAGATTGCGGTAGCGAAAGGCTACCCAAGCCGTTGGAAAGACTGCTAAGAAGTCCAGCCATTTGATTTGAGGAAGACTCCCAACCTTGCCTGTCACTACGCTTGAAAGAATCAAGGCAAAGATAATAGAAACAGGCAAGAATTTCAAAAAACGCTCAACGATTGCAGGCAAGCCCTTATACTTGACCAAGATGAAGGGAATCATACGGGGAATCCAAGTCACCAAGCCAGAGAAAATAACTGCTAATAAAAGATACTTACTGACCATCTAAAACCACCCCCATTGTACAACCTAGCAAGGTCGCAAACAGAACAGCTAGCGACTGAGACACCACTGTTAAGAGTAAAAAGAAGGACACCGCAACAACTGCTAGGATAATGAGCAGATTGCGGACAGGAATCCGTCTTTGCATAATCTGGAATTGCGAAGCAAAAATTCCAATGAACATCCCAACCAGGGCAAAATCCAAGCCAAAGATTTCTGGATTTGGCAGCAGACCACCCAGAGCCGTTCCGACTACTGTTCCCACAAACCAAGCCACATAGCTGTTAAGATTATTTCCGTGCATCCACATCGGATGGACCTTGTCTGCATGGGCTAACTCGCCCATCAAAACGCCATAGGTCTCATCCGTCAAGAGACTAGACATACCGATATTTTGCCAGAGGCTGGTATGACGGAAATAGGTTGACGCATGCAAGCTCAACAAAAAGAGACGCAAATTAATCAAAAAGACCGTCATAGCAATAGCCGCTACAGGTGCTTGAACCGCAATCAGGGCCAACATGGCAAACTGGGCGCTCCCAGCATAAACAAAGAGGCTCATCAAGCCC
>CAURCY010000109.1:0-3920 GCA_963523355.1 uncultured Streptococcus sp. | reverse complement strand
CTTCATCAATATGCAATTTAGCTGATTTTTCTTTTTTACCATTTACCGTCACGCGCCCAGTCTTGAGCATGTTTTTGACCTCTGTCCGGCTCCCTACAGCGCAGGCAACTAAAAATTTATCTAATCTCATAGAACTATTATATCATACTCAAAAGGAGGCTGGTACAATGACCAACCTCCTTTTCGTTTCATACTCTTCAAAAATCTCTTCAAACCGCGTCAACGTCGCCTTGCCGTATATATGTTACTGACTTCGTCAGTTCTATCTGCAACCTCAAAACAGTGTTTTGAGCTGACTTCGTCAGTTCTATCTGCAACCTCAAAGCAGTGCTTTGAGCAACCTGCGGCTAGTTTCCTAGTTTGCTCTTTGATTTTCATTGAGTATCAGATTTAAGAAATTAACTTCCTCGTCTCCAGAAAATCGCTAAGACAATCATGGAACCTAGTACTGCCGGAATAATGGCAGTTCCTGCTATTATCGGTCCCCAAGTCCCAAAAAGCAAATGGCCTATAAAGGCACCAATCCAGCCTAGAAACATTTTTCCAAAACATCCCATGCGTTCTCCACGATTGGTCAGAGTACCTGCTAAAAATCCCACTAGGAGACCAACGAACATACTTCCTAACATATTATCTCCTTAATTTGCCCAATCTCCGTTACGGAAGAGTGGTACACGTGTCCCATCCTCACGGATACCATCGATATCCATTTGGTTAGAACCAATCATAAAGTCTACGTGAACATCTGAACGGTTAAGCCCCGCAGCTTCAAGCTCTTCTTCGCTCATCTCCGCTCCACCAACTACGCTAGTTGCATAGGCTGCACCGATAGCCAGGTGATTTGACGCATTTTCATCGAAAAGGGTGTTAAAGAAGGTAATGCCTGACTGAGAAATTGGGCTTGGATCTGGTACCAAGGCACATTCACCCAAGGCACGCGCACCCGCATTTTCAAAGACAAGGTCTTTCATGACTTGATCGCTTTTTTCTGCAGTGATATCCACAATTTGTCCATCCTTGAAGGTTACTTTAATTCCTTCGATGATATTTCCATTATAGCTAAGCGGTTTTGTAGAAGTGACATAACCATCTGCACGACGGAAGTCTGGCGCTGTGAAGACCTCTTCTGTCGGCATATTTGGCAAGAATCCTTCTCCCTGCGCATTGATAGCACCAGCTGATTCCCAAACGTGGTTCTTAGGCAAGCCAAGTGTCAAATCTGTTCCTGGCGCTGTGTAGTGAAGGGCTGAAAATTGCTCTTTATTAAGCATATCGGCCTTGCTCTTAAGGATAGCTGCATGCTCTTCCCAAGCCTTAACAGGATCTGCTTCGTAGACTCGGCAAGTTTTGAAGATTTGGTCCCAAAGGAGATCGACTGCTTCTTCATCGCTCGCAGCATTTGGAAAGACTTTCTTAGCCCACTCAAGTCCAGCAGCGGCTGCTACAGTCCAACTAACCTTGTTAGATTGCGTTGCGATGCGCATTGGCTTCATGGCAAGTCCCATAGCTTTAGCAGAAGCCGAAAGCTTGTCAGCGTCCACTCCGTTCAAGGCACCTGGGTCAGAAGAACGAACTCCAAGACGGCTAGCCTTGTTCTCCAAAAGATAGTTCATCTCAGCAATCTTGTATTCTGGCACATTGTCCAGACGCTCCATCGGCGCATGGAGAAATTTCTCACGGTTGATGACATCATCTGTCCACTGAACGATCACCTCATGTGCACCCAAAGCATAAGCTTCTTTGACGATTAAGTGAGCCAACTCACGTTGCTCCACATCGATAGAGAGAGCCAAAGTGTGACCAGGTTGCACATTAATTCCGTTCGCAACCAACAATTTCGCATATTTTTCTAGATTTTCTTTAAAATTTGGTAAAACCATTCTATTCTTCCTTTTCTTTTTGTTTATTTTTCTTTCAAAGCAGAAAACAATCCTGCTAAAGCAATGGCACCAGACAAGAGTGCTGTTGATAGAAGTATTGTCTGGTCAGCAAGTTCCAATTGATACTCAAACACCTTCTCAGCCGGCCTATCTTCCGCAAAAATTCTTAGTTTCATCTTTTTTCCTCCAAGACCTTAAAACAACTCATCAAACAAACTCAACTGGTTATCCTCTGGCATATTGCCCAGAATCCCCATTTCATCCATCTTTTCAACCAAAGTTGAGGAAAGTCCGCCACGTTTTCGTAGTTCTGTTTTAGAGAGGAATTCTCCCTCTTCACGCGCTCGTACCAACTGCTTAGCAACGTTCTCTCCCAGACCATCCATAGCGACAAATGGTGGAATCAGTGTATCTCCGTCAATGATGAATTCAGTCGCATCACTACGGTAAAGGTCTAACTTCCCAAACTTGAAACCACGTTCCCACATTTCATTGACAATCTCAAGAGTTGTATAAAGATCAATTTCCACATTAGAGGCTTCATTGTTCTTCCGTTTTTCAGAGATTTCTTCCATTCTGCGCTTGATAGCCTCCAAGCCCGCCCCCATGGTCTTGATATCAAAAGCCTTAGCACGGATTGAGAAATAAGCACAGTAGTAATAAATGGGATGATGAACCTTGAAGTAAGCTACACGTAAGGCCATCATAACGTAGGCTGCCGCATGGGCTTTAGGGAACATGTACTTAATTTTCCCACAGGACTCGATATACCACTCTGGTACCTTATTGGCCTTCATAGCTTCGATATAGCCATTTCTCTCCTCTTCAGAAATCTTGAGCCACAAGCCCTTACGTACCCGTTCCATGATGGTAAAGGCCATCTTAGGTTCGAGACCAGCATGCATGAGGTAAACCATGATGTCGTCCCGACAACCGATAACAGTCGATAGGTCTGCTATTCCTTGCTTAATCAGATCTTGAGCATTGCCCAGCCAAACGTCGGTACCATGGGACAACCCTGACAACTGAAGCAACTCCGCAAAAGTTGTCGGATGGGTTTCATCGACCATGCCTCGGACAAAGTTGGTCCCAAACTCTGGAATTCCCAGCATGCCCGTAGGCGTTCCGATTTGCTCAGGTGTCACTCCTAGCACATCAGTCCCAGAAAAGAGGGCCATTACGCCTTCGTCATCCATAGGAATTTCATTAGGGTCAATCCCAGACAAGTCCTGCAATTTCCGAATCATGGTCGGATCATCATGTCCCAGCACATCAAGTTTGAGGACGTTCTCATCGATATCGTGGAAGTTAAAGTGAGTGGTCTGCCATTCAGCTGTCACGTCATCTGCTGGATACTGGACAGGCGTAAAATCATAGACATCCATGTAGTTAGGAATAACAACGATTCCCCCGGGGTGTTGTCCCGTCGTCCGCTTGACACCAGCTGCACCTTGAGCAAGGCGTTCCACCTCTGCATCACGATAAAACTTCCCGTAGTCTCTCTCGTAGCCCTTTACAAATCCATAAGCAGTCTTGGCAGCCACCGTACCAACCGTTCCTGCACGGAAGGCATATTCTTCACCAAAGATATCACGCACATCCAAGTGGGCGCTAGGCTGGTCTTCTCCCGAGAAGTTCAAGTCAATATCGGGAACCTTGTCCCCATCAAAACCAAGGAAGGTCTCAAACGGAATATCCTGCCCATTTTTGCTGAGTTTGTGACCACAGTTCGGACAGTCCTTATTGGGCATATCAAAACCTGAACCATAAGAACCATCGGTGATAAACTCACTGTACTGACACTGACCACAGACATAGTGAGGAGAGAGAGGATTGACCTCCGTAATCCCAATCATGGTCGCAACGAAACTAGATCCGACAGACCCACGAGAACCAACCAAGTAACCCCGTTCATTGGAGCGTTGCACCAACATCTGGGAAGCTAGATAAATCACAGCAAATCCATTCCCCAGTATAGAGGTTAGTTCTTTTTCAATCCGCAAATCAACAATATCTGGCAGCGGATTTCCATAAATCTCA
>CAURCY010000108.1:0-3920 GCA_963523355.1 uncultured Streptococcus sp. | reverse complement strand
ATAATGTTCATCATGCGTTTATCTGCCAACAAATAAAGGAGACATGCCACCAAGGTAACCAACCAAATGGCATATACAGAAACTGTTAAAACCGTGAATTCCTCCATGATGATTAGTAGTAAATTTGCCAGATAATACCGCCCAACAACCGTTGTTAAAGTAAACAAACCTGCAAATGACAATAAAAAGGCAAGTGGTAGGGCAAGGATAAGTTCCTTCCGATATTTTCCTAAGAAGAGGACAATAATACCAGCAGACAGTGTATAAGCAAAAGCAATTGCTCCATAAACAAGTCCCCAAGATAACATTGCAAGACTAGAGAAAGCAAAATCACCATCCATTAGCTCTAGGACCAGCATAGACAAAAAAGTGAATTCACTGACTAGTAGATTAATCAACAAAGCAAGAATAAACTTCGCTTGGAGTAAATGTTTCAAATCGACAGGAATCAGTCTGAGATTTGAAATCGTTTTAGACACTTGTTCTATTCTTATCAAATCCACTAAAATCATGCTCGCAAAAGGGAGGAGAAAATAGTAGTTCAAAAAGAAGAAACCATTTTCTACATACCAACCATTCACACTACCGTACGAATGCCCTTGATAAACCTGATGACCAATCATAAACTCCAACAAAAAGAGCAGGATGGCTACAAAGGGAATCATATACAGTATCTTTCGCCTTCTTAGTTTAGTCAATTCTAGCATCAACATTTATTCATCCACCTTTCTTAACCAAGATTTAATGGACAAGAAAGACAAAACAAGTAAAGATAAACCTAGTACAACAATCGATAAGATAGCTGGCTGTTGAAGCACCACTCCTTCTCTGTTTCCTTCCCAGATTAAACTGTTAGCACTTGTTACTGGACTGATATTTGGACTCGTCCTTGCTAAAAAAAATGACACTAAAACATACATGACACCGACCAAATTCCCAACTATCTCCTTGCCTCTGACTTTTATCATGACCAAAGCAACTAAAGGAAATACTCCCATGGGAATTAAGATACCACTACTCATACAAAGATAGAAGAATCTTAATAATAAAGACAAACTGACTGTCGAAGAAAAGCGGGATAGTAGTGCGAATAAGGAAACCGAAATATAGGTGAATAACATGATACACAGAGCGTTGATTTCTATATACAAAATCTTAGCCCAGAATGTCTTCATTAGATTTGCTGAAGCGAGTTTCAAGTTGTTCATGATGCGATAGCGATATTCTACACCAAATGCCTGTATTGTATAGGAAACACAATACAAAGGGAGAATCAAAAAGTTTAAATAAGACAAAGAGAATTTATAGACAAAGGGAAAGGAGTCAAACAAGCCTCTCGCATCATTTACATAATAACAGATGAGAGCTAGGTAGAGGGAAACAACACCATATACGACAAAATTCAGTTTTTGATGCCTTTGTTTGAGAAATTCAATCTTCACTAAATCAAGCAATTCCCTCACCTCCTGTTACCCGCTTAAAGTAATCCTCTAAACTTTCATTGTTTTTATAAGAATATTCTTTTAGAACTATTCCGTTGTCTTTTAAGGAGTTAGATACGACTGCAATGTCAAAAGTAGGTGATTCTCCCTGAAGTTCAAGTTCTATATCCGAAAGAATACTAATCTGTTCTTGCAGATTTATCCTGCAAAGCACTTCCTTAGCTTGAGGAGCATCCGAAACAATTAGGTGGATTTTCCTTTTATCTGCACCATCTATTAATTCCTGCATAGTCTTTTCAGCCATAAGGTGGGCATCATGCAGTATCCCAACTCTATCTACAAGCTTTTCAAGTTCTGAAATAATGTGGCTGGATATTAAAATCGAAATGCCATGATTGGTACTGAGTTCCTTTAGATAACGGCGCATTTCAAGGATACCAATAGGATCCAAACCATTTGTTGGTTCATCTAATATCAGAATTTTCGGCTGGTGCATAATAGCGTTAGCAATTGCCAACCGTTGCTTCATTCCTAGAGAATACTGTTTGAATAGTTTTTTATTTTCTCCATCTAATCCTACTACTTGTAAAGCTTGCTCTACTTGTTTTAGCGAAACTCCTCTCAATCTCGCAAAAATAGAAAGATTTTCAGGCCCCGTTAAATTAGGATAAAAAGAAGCACTGTCCAATACCACACCGATTTGAGATAGCAAGTCCTTAGAAAATTTCCCCAACAGTTTTTCAGATAGAATATTCACTTCACCACTATCCATCGCTGTCAAGCCTAAAATAGCCTTGATAAATGTTGTCTTTCCAGCACCATTTCTTCCTAGTAAGCCATAGATTTCTCCCTGTCTTAATGTAAAATCTATCCTATCTAAGACAATTTTCTCATCATAGGATTTTGATAAATTAAATGTCTGTATTACTGGATTTCTCATTTTAATTCTCCTCCTAACATTTATACACCTACTTAAAGAGATATAATAGAGCAGTTCCTGTATAACTAGTTATATGAGAGGGTAATAGAGTATATCAAACTTACAATCCCCCCTTTAAGTCCTTCAATCTGTGGCACGATCTGTCACTTCACAAAAAGTTTAATAAATCAATCCCCCAGTCCAAGATTAACTCGATTAGTTGTTGCAGCTTGTTGTATAATTTTCGAGTCCCAGATATATTGTGATTGATTTACAGGCTCCCTAAAAAGAAACCGTTTCCAATAATCCTAAAAAGGACAATATCAAAATGATTTTACGAAGCTTTACTAAAATACTCATATTAACCACCTTTTTCTTATCTTTACACTTGTAAGTGTACTACTTTAAATATTCTTTGTCAACAAAAACTATTCTTTTCATCATCTTTTTTTTGTTTTATTCCTTTATGACTATTTCTATGTTAGAAAGTTGAAAAATAGAGATTAAAAGTATATAATTAATCGTAAATTTATTTAAAGAAGGTTTAAAGATGAGCATATTATCTGATAAACTAAAAGCCAAGAGAAAAGAAAAAGGATTCTCACAAAAAACACTTTCCGAAGGAATTTGTGAGCAAAGCCAAATCAGCAAAATAGAACGTGGCAACTATATGCCTGCTGCTGATTTACTCTATAAACTTGCAAATCGGCTTCAAGTTCCCTTAGATTATTTTTTCGATGAACAGATTGAAATGACTTCCAATATAGCACCGTTTAAGAAATTAGCAGAAAAATTACTTGAAGATCGTAATTACGAGGATTTAGAATACCTCTTAAACTTAGAAAAAGAAAAGTATCAGTATCTGTCTACTGAGGATGAATTTTATCTTCTATGGATTCAAGCGATTATCCTTTTCTACTTACATGGTTCCAAAGATGAAGCTATCGCCAGTCTAGAAAACGCTTTGCCAAAGCTTTCGGTCAGCTCATCTGTGTATCTTAAACTCCTCAATACTTTATCTAATTTTTATTTTTCTGTAGGGCGTGATGCAGAATACGAAGAAAATAACTCACTTCTTATCAGTTTGTATCAGGAAAAAGATTTAAACCACCAAGAGTTTTTATTTGGTTATATTCGAGTTAAACATAATTTCGCCTATTATTTACACTCTAAAGGGAAGGAATTAGAAGCCGTCCAAGAAGCCTTAGAAACCATTGACTTTTGTAAACAAAAAGAGACCAGCTATCAGCTGGCGCCTCTTTTAACTATCGTTGCAAATGCCGGAAAAGATTTTTTAAAGCACGATGAAATTCTTGACTATTATTTACAGGCTCGTGATATCTGTAAAATATACGAGCACAAGCTCATGATGGCTAAGATTGACCATTTTTTGAAAGATAAGGATAGGTGACTTCAATCGTAATAAGTTATAATTACCAATTAGCTAGAAACGTAAAAGTGGAGAGGAACTAATATAGTTTTCTCCACTTTTGTTAATATCCCCTCTTCCATTTGTATCCCGCCAAACTTACTAATACAAGTAAAACTAAATTAAAGAT
>CAURCY010000107.1:0-3973 GCA_963523355.1 uncultured Streptococcus sp. | reverse complement strand
AGAATTTTTATGACATTTGTCATATTTCCTAGTGACAGAAGCTTCTAGCTCCGCTGACTTCAAAAGACTATAATTGAAGTATGAAATGGAGGAAGAAGAGATGAAGAATAAAATGATTGTCGCAATGAGTTTAGTAGCAGCAGGAGTCATGACTTATCTCATGTTCTCAGGATTGGATGAAGATTTCTATCATTTTCCTTGGGAGCTATTTGCAGGATTTGGAATGATGTCCTGGCTTATCCGAGAAGGTTTGAAATTAGTTTCAGATGTGAAAAAGGAGTTTGAAAAATGAAAAAAGCGTTTCTCTATCTTTTTATTGGACTATCACTAGTGGTATGGTTGGTAGAAATGTTTACAGGTTGGTTTGATCAAGCCTTCCTTCACCAATTCATCCGTGGTGCCTGGGGACTAGGATTTATGATTTTTATCGCCTTTCCTATGGGAAAGGAGTGGCTGAAAGGAGAATATCATGAACATGATTAAGGTTCAAGGCTTACATAAAAATATCAAGGGCAAGGCTATTTTGAAGGATATTTCCTTTGAGGTAGCTGAAGGTGAATGCGTCGCCTTGATTGGACCAAATGGAGCTGGTAAGACGACACTCTTGGACTGTTTGCTTGGAGATAAACTGGTCACCAGTGGGCAAGTATCTATCCAAGATTTGCCGGTAACGAGCTCTAAGTTAGACTATACAAGATCCTACCTCCCACAAGAGAATGTAATTGTTCAGAAACTAAAGGTAAAAGAGTTGATTGCTTTCTTTCAAAAAATTTATCCAAATCACTTGAGTAACCAGGAAATCGATCAACTATTACAGTTTGATAAGCAACAAAAAGAGCAATTCGCAGAAAAATTATCAGGTGGACAAAAGCGTCTTTTCTCTTTTGTCTTGACCTTAATTGGGCGACCAAAGCTTGTTTTTTTAGATGAGCCAACTGCGGCCATGGATACCTCTACCCGTCAACGTTTTTGGGAAATTGTTTGGGACCTAAAAGCGCAAGGAGTCACCATTCTCTATTCGTCTCATTATATTGAAGAGGTAGAGCATACGGCTGATCGAATCTTGGTGCTCCACAAGGGTGAATTGATTCGTGATACGACGCCTCTTGCTATGCGCAGTGAGGAGATTGAAAAGCACTTTATCCTTCCTCTAGCTTACAAGGAAGTCATTGAGCAGTCTAACTTGGTTGAAAACTGGTCACAAAAACAAGATGCTCTGCAAGTTGTCACACGAGAGGCAAATGCTTTCTGGGAACTGTTAGTTCAAGCAGGATGTAGGATTCAAGAAATTGAAGTCAATAATCGTAGCTTGTTGGATACAATCTTTGAAGAAACACAAAAGGGAGATGACTAAGATGAAACGATGGATCGCACTAAACAAGATAGAATTTCTATTGACCAAACGACAATTAGTCTATTATCTATTATCCGTAGGGATGCCGACAGCCTTCTATTTATTCTTTTCAGGCATGTACCAGGACACACCTGGTGGACCAGCTAATTTTATGCGTGATTACCTCATCTCCATGACAGCTTTTTCCATGATGTCGACAGCTATGTTTTCATTCCCAGCTGTTTTACATACCGATAAAATCAACAACTGGCAGAAAACATTGCGCCATACCCCTGTAAATATGGTAGAATATTATCTATCAAAGATAACAAGTATGATGGTTGATTATTTGGTCTCAATCCTGGTTGTTTTCTCAGTTGGGCACTTGGTCAGAGGTGTAGATATGCCTCTAGGAAACTGGATTGGGGCTGCGTTCTTGCTGATTGCGGGAAGTATTGCCTTTGTAGCGCTTGGCTTGACCTTGACACTCTTGCCTACTAGTCAGCTGATGTCTGTCGTGGGCAATCTTCTCTATCTAGGCTTGGCTGTTTTAGGTGGACTCTGGATGCCCATCTCTTTATTTCCAGACTGGATGCAAGCAATCGGGAAGTGCCTACCAACTTATCAGTTGATGGAGTTGCTCAAGACCTTCTTAAACGAGGGTGGCATCAATTTATCAGCCACAGTTTATCTACTTGTTTTTTCAGCAGTTTTGTTTGGTTTGACCATTTACCTTCAAGGTCATAAGGAGAATGCTTAATGCTTGAAAGACTGAAAAGCATAGACTATATGTATTGGGCCAGTTTGATTTTTATGGTTTTTCCCATCGTTCCTGTAGTGACTGGGGAGCTTCCTAGCTGGCATTTGTTGATTGATATTCTGTTTGTCTTGGCTTACTTAGGTGTTTTAACCACCAAGAGTCAGCGTTTATCCTGGCTCTGTTGGGTGATTATGCTAGCCTATGTAGCTGGGAATACTGCCTTTGTTGGTGTAAATTATATCTGGTTCTTCTTTTTCCTTGCCAATCTCTTAATTTATCATTTCGGCGTACGTAGTTTTAATTCTTTACATGTCCGGACTTTTCTCCTTGCTCAATTCCTTGTTGTGGGGCAACTTTTGATTTTTCAGGAAGTTGAAGTTGAGTTTCTAGTCTATCTGCTTGGAATTATCACTTTTATCGATTTAATGACTTTTGGCTTGGTTCGGATTCGTATTGTGGAGGATTTGAAAGAAGCTCAGGCTAAGCAAAATGCCCAGATAAATCTATTGCTTGCTGAAAATGAACGCAGTCGTATCGGTCAAGATTTGCATGATAGTCTGGGACACACCTTTGCTATGCTGAGTGTCAAGACAGATTTAGCCTTGCAGTTATTTCAGATGGAGGCTTATCCACAGGTGGAAAAGGAATTAAAAGAAATTCACCAGATCAGCAAGGATTCCATGAATGAAGTGCGAACCATTGTGGAAAATCTTAAGTCTAGAACTTTGACATCCGAACTAGAGACTGTGAAAAAGATGTTAGAAATTGCTGGAATTGAGGTGGAAATAGCTAATCAACTAGACACAGCTAGCCTTACTCAGGAATTGGAGTCAACGGCTTCCATGATTTTGCTTGAATTAGTGACCAATATCATCAAACATGCTAAAGCGTCTAAAGTCTACTTAAAATTAGAACGGACAGAGAAAGAACTCATTCTAACAGTGAGAGATGATGGCTGTGGCTTTGCTTCTATAAAGGGGGATGACCTCCATACAGTTCGAGATCGTGTTCTTCCATTTTCGGGAGAAGTAAAGGTAATTAGTTGGAAACAACCGACAGAAGTTCAGGTTCGACTACCTTATAAGGAGAGAAAGTAGATGAAAGTATTAGTCGCAGAAGATCAAAGTATGTTGCGAGATGCTATGTGCCAGTTGCTCACGCTTCAACCGGATGTAGAGTCTGTCTTTCAGGCCAAGAATGGGCAAGAAGCAATCCAACTATTAGAAAAGGAGTCTGTAGATATCGCCATCCTTGACGTAGAAATGCCTGTTAAGACAGGTCTTGAAGTCTTGGAGTGGATACGAGCAGAAAATCTAGAAACAAAGGTGGTTGTGGTGACGACCTTCAAGCGTCCTGGGTATTTTGAACGTGCGGTCAAGGCTGGAGTAGATGCTTATGTATTAAAAGAAAGAAACATTGCAGACCTCATGCAAACCTTGCACACTGTCCTCGAAGGGCGCAAGGAGTATTCTCCTGAATTGATGGAAGTGGTGATGACGCATCCCAATCCGTTGACAGAACAAGAAATCGCAGTTTTAAAGGGAATCGCTCAGGGTTTCTCTAACCAAGAAATTGCAGATCAACTTTATTTATCAAACGGAACAGTCCGAAACTATGTCACCAATATTCTTTCGAAACTAGATGCTGGTAATCGAACAGAGGCAGCTAATATCGCGAAAGAATCTGGTTGGTTGTGATGATATAATATTTTTTGAACATTATGTGCTAAAATTGATGGGATTGAATGGAACAATACTAACTTTAGGAGGGTGGGATTCCTCCTTTTTCTTTTTTTGGGGAGCACTAAAAAAGAGCTAAAATTAACAATAAAAAAGAAAAATATCTTGACAACCAAGGGAAAATTTTGTTACAATAATAGA
>CAURCY010000106.1:0-4012 GCA_963523355.1 uncultured Streptococcus sp. | reverse complement strand
GCGAACATCTCCAACTGCAAAGATACCGTCAACTGCAGTTTTCATGTGGTTATCTGTCACAATCCAGCCTGCCTGATCTTGGATATTCAATTCTTTAACAAAATCGCTAAGAGGGTCCAATCCAACATAGATAAAGACACCACCGAAGGCTTGTTCTGTCACTTGACCTGTTTTCACATTTTCAAATACGACAGATTCTACTCGGTTTTCACCCTTGATTTCCTTCACTACAGAATCCCAGATAAAGCTGATTTTCTCATTCGCAAAGGCGCGGTCTTGTAAAACCTTTTGGGCACGAAGCTGGTCACGACGGTGAACAATGGTAACAGTCTTGGCAAAACGAGTCAAGAAGAGGGCCTCTTCAACTGCTGAATCTCCACCACCAACTACCAACAAATCTTGGTCACGGAAGAAAGCACCATCACACACGGCACAGTAAGAAACACCACGACTGTTCAGTTCTTCTTCTCCAGGTACTCCCAAAGGACGGTGTTTAGAACCAGTTGCTACGATAACGGTACGTGTTTCATATGTTTGGTCATCAGTCATCACTTTCTTAAAATCACCATGGTCTTCGACATTTTCAACATAACCATAAATGTGCTCAACACCAAGATTTTCAAGCGGTTCAAACATCTTTTCTGCCAATTCTGGTCCACTAATATTAGCGTATCCTGGGTAATTTTCGATATCCGATGTATTATTCATCTGACCACCTGGCAGACCACCTTCAATCAAGCCTACTTTCAGATTGCTTCGAGCAGCATACAAGGCTGCAGTCATACCTGCAGGTCCAGCACCGATAATAATAGTATCGTACATATAGATTCCTTCTTTCTTGTTGTAACTATCTTTATTCTAACTCTTTCTTGTCAATCAAGCAAGGATTATGCCTTGAAAACAAGAATTAAACTCATAACCGCAAAGGATAATACTGGAACAACCAAGACACCAATCATAATCATATCATAGAGATGGGCTTGGCGAGCCTTGGCTGTCTTATCAACTCCCGACATGGCTCTCAGTCCAATCCAAATCCCTAAAAAAATCAGGACGAGGATGGTGGTCAAGATCAAACTCTCGAAATATAAAGAAAATAGTTGCAGTAGCATGATTTCTCTCATTTCTATCTTTTTTAAAGAGTAAACTCAGCTAGTCCAGCTAACTGAGTTTTTCTTTATCTATTATATCAAATATAAGTCCGTTTGTAACTAGCGAAGAATTCTTTTGTTCGCTCTTCTTTAGGATGGTGGATAATCTCATCCGGTGTTCCAGACTCAATGATTTTCCCCTTATCTAGGAAGAGAATCTTATCCGCAACTTGAGCTACAAAGGACATGTCATGACTAACCAAAATCATGGTTTGACCTGACTTAGCAGCATCTGCAATAGACTTTTCTACTTCACCGACCAATTCTGGATCAAGGGCTGAAGTTGGTTCGTCTAAGAGCAAGACATCTGGTTTCATAGCAAGAGCACGCGCCAGGGCAACCCGTTGCTTCTGTCCACCTGATAAATGGCGAGGGTAATGGTTTTCACGGTCAGAAAGCCCAACCTTAGCCAACTCTTCCTTGGCAATCTTAGTCGCTTCTTGGTCAGATAATTTCTTGACAACAACCAAGCCTTCTTTCACATTATCAAGTGCTGTTCGGCGTTCAAACAAATTAAACTGTTGGAAAACCATAGACAGCTTACGGCGTAGGGCAAGGATTTCTTCTTGAGTGATTTTAGAAAAATCAACTGAGAAATCATCAATCTGAATAGAGCCACTGTCAGGTGTTTCAAGATAATTGAGACTACGAAGGAAGGTTGATTTTCCAGCTCCTGAAGAACCAATCAAGGCTACGACTTCTCCTTTTTGAATATCCAAGTCCAGATGATCCAAGACAGTCTGTCCTGAAAAGGATTTGCTTAAATTCGAAATCTTAATCATTAACGAAGGTCTCCTTTCACATCTGTTTGCACTGTATCGGGTGCAGAAATAGCCATTTTTCTCTCGATGAAACGACCGAGGCTTTCAATTCCGATATTGACTACCCAATAAACAAGGGCAACGGAGATGAAGCGTTCAAAATAGCGATAATCAGCTCCACCCAGAATCTGAGCTTGGGCAAATACTTCCACAACACCCGCACTGAAGGCTAGGGAAGTTCCTTTGGTCAAGCCGATTAGGGAATTGATTAAGGTTGGAGTCGCCACAACGGCCGCATTTGGAATAATCACGCGACGATAAACTTGCGCTCGGGTCATACCCAGACTGCGTGCCGCCTCAATCTCACCAGGATTGACTGAGAGAATGGCTGCACGAATGGTTTCACTGGCATAAGCCGCTTCATTAAAAGCAAAGGCAACAATAGCAAAAGCTGCTGCTGGAATAGCATTGATATTGAAACCAGTTCCCCATTGCTGATTGAGAGCTTTCAAAGCCAAAGGAATTCCGTAGTAGGTCAACATGAGTTGCACCAAAATCGGTGTCCCTTTTAAGAAACTAACAAAGAAGGCCTGCAAGGGATATAAAATTTTGACACGATTGATTTTCACAATGGCAAAAAGAAGTGCCAAAACCAAGCCAAAAAGAGCACCACCAATTGTCAACATAATCGTTGTTGGAAGTTGTTGGACAATTCTCGGAATTCCATCAAAGACCGAACGCAAGCTAAAAAGCTTGCCATCCGGAATCAATTGCATCAAGTTTTGGTACCAATCTGATGCTAAAATCGTTGTAACATTCATAAAAACATCCTCTCCTGATAATGATTCATTCTACCATACTTCTGCCGTCAATGAAATTATTTGCTACGGTCAGATACAGACTTTGTCTACCTACTAGTTTATCATACTTTGAAACAGGGAGGTTATATATTTTATCTATCAAAGAGATAGATAAAAACTATTTCAATCCCAATTCTTCATAAGGTTTTCGATAACCGATTTGCTTAACAGTTCCATTTTCTACTAAAATGGGTCGTTTTAACAACATACCGTCGCTTGCTAGCAACTCAGCTGCTTCTTGGTTTGACAGACTTCCTACCTTATCTTTCAGTCCCAATTCACGGTATTTGATCCCACTGGTGTTGAAAAATTGCTTCAACTCAAAACCTGAGGTTTCTAGCCAGTTTAAAATGACTTCTTGGCTAGGTGTTTCTTCGACGATATGAACGGCTTTATAGTCTACACCGAGTTGGTTTAATTCTTGTTTTGCTTTTTTACAAGTTGAACATTTTGGGTATTCGATAAATTCTAACATGTGTTTCACTTTCTATTGTTTATATCTTTAAAATCTGCGTCTTCATGCTCCAAGAGCCAAGCTTTCTTTTCCACTCCTGCAGCATAACCTGTCAGACGCTTGCATGCTCCCAGCACACGATGACAAGGTACTAGGATAGACCAAGGATTGCGTCCTACCGCTCCGCCAATTGCTTGAGCAGAAGCCACTTGTAGCTCTTGGGCTATTTGTCCATAGGTCACTGTCTGACCATAAGGAATTCCCTGTAAATAGGACCAAACTCGCTTTTCAAAATCCGTTCCGATTGGAGCCAAGGGCAAGTCGGATAAATCCTGAGACTTGCCTTTAAAGTAAGCATCTAAGCAAGCAATAACTGGGTCTAAAATGGGATGACTAACAACTGCTTCTATCGTCTCATCTCCTAGTCCTCTCTCAAAATGCTTCTGCTCCTGCACCCAAATGCCATACAAATGATAATCATCAGCTACAAGAGAAAGGGAGCCAATTGGCGAAGAGTAGAGCATTTTTACGTACTTCTTTTGCATTATTTCTTCAATTTTTGATAGGCCAAGCGTTCGCCATCAACTGGAACCTTACCAACCTGTTTAAAACCGAGTTTTTCAAAGATATGCTGCATGGCCTTGTTTGCAACATGCGTATCTGAGCGAAAATCTAGATAGTCAAAACCTTCAATCAAGCCCTCTAAGAAGGTTTGAGTCACCCCCTGTCCCTGCACATCTGCTGCCACAGCAATACGGTGAAAGACTAGGTACTCTGACTCTCCAG
>CAURCY010000105.1:0-4051 GCA_963523355.1 uncultured Streptococcus sp. | reverse complement strand
ATGCTTTGATTTTGATTAACAATACAGGAAAGATGACAGTAGCAGTAGCCCTTCGATCACTTAACGGTTCAGAAATTTTAGACTGGGGAGATATGATGGCTGCATCTGTTATTGTAGTTCTTCCATCAATCATTTTCTTCTCAATTATCCAAAATAAGATTGCAAGTGGATTGTCAGAAGGATCTGTAAAATAAGTTAAAATTAGAAAGTTTATTCAATAATAAAGGAGAAAAACATGGTTAAATATGGTGTTGTTGGAACAGGATATTTTGGGGCTGAGTTAGCTCGTTATATGCAAAAGAATGATGGAGCAGAGATTACTCTTCTCTATGATCCAGATAATGCAGAAGCAATTGCAGAAGAATTAGGAGCAAAAGTAGCAAGCTCCTTAGATGAGTTGGTTTCTAGCGATGAAGTAGATTGTGTTATTGTCGCAACTCCAAATAATCTTCATAAAGAACCAGTTATTAAGGCCGCACAACATGGTAAAAATGTTTTCTGTGAAAAACCAATTGCGCTTTCTTATCAAGATTGTCGCGAGATGGTAGATGCATGTAAAGAAAACAATGTAACCTTTATGGCAGGACATATTATGAACTTCTTCAATGGTGTCCATCATGCAAAAGAACTAATTAATCAAGGAGTTATAGGAGACGTTCTATATTGTCACACAGCTCGTAATGGTTGGGAAGAACAACAACCGTCAGTATCATGGAAAAAAATTCGTGAAAAATCAGGTGGTCACTTGTATCACCATATTCATGAATTGGATTGCGTGCAATTCCTTATGGGGGGAATGCCTGAAACTGTAACCATGACAGGTGGAAATGTAGCCCATGAAGGTGAAAATTTCGGTGATGAAGATGATATGATTTTTGTCAATATGGAATTTTCTAATAAACGTTTTGCCTTGTTAGAATGGGGTTCAGCTTATCGTTGGGGTGAGCATTATGTCTTGATTCAAGGAACGAAAGGTGCCATCCGTTTAGACTTATTCAACTGTAAAGGAACTCTTAAGCTAGACGGACAAGAAAGTTATTTCTTGATTCATGAATCGCAAGAAGAAGATGATGACCGTACTCGTATCTATCATAGTACAGAGATGGATGGAGCAATTGCTTATGGTAAACCAGGTAAACGTACTCCATTATGGTTATCATCTGTCATTGATAAAGAAATGCGCTATCTGCATGAGATTATGCAAGGAGCTCCAGTATCAGAAGAATTTGCAAAATTGTTGACAGGTGAAGCTGCTCTCGAAGCAATTGCTACTGCAGATGCTTGTACCCAATCTATGTTTGAAGATCGTAAAGTAAAATTGTCAGAAATTGTAAAATAAATTTTGGTATTCTCCTATTATAGGTCGACTAGCTCTTCTGAAAGTACTTTTAGAGGAGCTGTTTGACTTGGCTAGTTTTTGAAACTGAAATCTATTCTACTACAAAGTATTGAAAGCGCTTCACAAATAATATATAATAAACTCATAAGAACAAAGAAAAGGAGGAAAGAGGATGCCACAGATTACTAAAGAAGCCTTGATTGCACAAATCAAAGATGGAATCATCGTTTCTTGTCAGGCCCTTCCTCACGAACCGCTCTATACAGAAGCGGGAGGAGTCATTCCCTTGCTGGTCAAAGCGGCTGAGCAAGGTGGAGCAGTCGGTATCCGAGCAAATAGTGTTCGCGATATCAAGGAAATCAAGGAGGTTACCAACCTTCCAATCATTGGGATAATCAAACGAGATTATCCACCGCAAGAACCCTTCATCACAGCTACTATGAAAGAAGTTGATGAATTGGCAGAACTCGACATTGAGGTGATTGCTCTGGATTGTACCAAGCGTGAACGCTACGATGGTTTGGAGATTCAAGACTTCATTCGTCAGGTTAAGGAGAAATATCCAAACCAGCTCTTGATGGCTGATACAAGTACTTTTGAAGAAGGACTAGCAGCTATTGAGGCAGGAATTGACTTTGTCGGAACAACCTTATCTGGATACACATCATACAGTCCAAAAGTGGATGGTCCCGATTTTGAATTAATTAAAAAACTCTGTGATGCTGGTGTAGATGTCATTGCAGAAGGGAAAATTCATACACCAGAACAAGCCAAACAAATCCTGGGATACGGAGTGCGAGGCATCGTTGTTGGTGGCGCTATTACTAGACCAAAAGAGATTACAGAACGCTTCGTTGCTGGTCTTAAATAACACAATTTAAAAACAGAGGAGAGTGGTGGATGCGTCGGATGAAATGAAAACGTATACAAATGCAATCTTACTCATTATCCAATATGGATACGCTTATCAATTAGGAGAATACAAATGAAATTTAGAAAACTAGCTTGTACAGTACTTGCGGGTGCTGCGATTCTTGGCCTTGCTGCTTGTGGTAACTCTGGTGGAAGCAAAGATGCTGCAAATTCTGGTAGCGATAGCGGAAAAACAGAAATCACTTGGTGGGCATTCCCAGTCTTCACTCAAGAAAAAACTGGTGACGGTGTTGGAACATATGAAAAATCAATCATCGAAGCTTTTGAAAAAGCCAATCCAGATGTAAAAGTGAAATTGGAAACCATCGACTTCAAGTCAGGACCTGAAAAAATCACAACAGCTATCGAAGCAGGAACAGCTCCAGACGTACTTTTTGACGCACCAGGACGTATCATCCAATACGGTAAAAACGGTAAATTGGCTGAGTTGAACGACCTCTTCACAGACGAATTTGTTAAAGATGTTAACAATGAAAACATTGTACAAGCAAGTAAAGCTGGAGACAAAGCTTACATGTATCCAATCAGTTCAGCACCATTCTATATGGCTATGAACAAGAAAATGTTGGAAGAGGCTGGAGTTGCAAACCTTGTAAAAGAAGGTTGGACAACAGATGATTTTGAAAAAGTTTTGAAAGCGCTTAAAGACAAAGGCTACACACCAGGTTCATTGTTCAGTTCTGGTCAAGGGGGAGACCAAGGAACACGTGCCTTCATCTCAAACCTTTACGGCGGTTCTGTAACAGATAAAGATGTAACCAAATATACAACTGATGATCCTAAATTCGTCAAAGGTCTTGAAAAAGCAGCTAGCTGGATTAAAGACGGTTTGTTGAACAACGGTTCACAATTTGACGGTGGAGCAGATATCCAAAACTTTGCCAACGGTCAAACATCTTACACAATCCTTTGGGCACCAGCTCAAAACGGTATCCAAGCTAAACTCTTGGAAGCAAGTAAAGTAGAAGTGGTAGAAGTACCATTCCCATCAGATTCAGGTAAACCAGCTCTTGAATACCTTGTAAACGGATTTGCAGTATTCAACAATAAAGACGACAAGAAAGTTGCAGCATCTAAGAAATTCGTTCAATTCATCGCGGATGACAAAGAATGGGGTCCAAAAGACGTTGTTCGTACAGGTGCCTTCCCAGTTCGTACTTCATTTGGCAAACTTTATGAAGACAAACGTATGGAAACAATCAGTGGTTGGACTAAATACTACTCACCATACTACAACACTATCAATGGTTTTGCTGAAATGAGAACACTTTGGTTCCCAATGTTGCAATCTGTATCAAATGGTGACGAAAAACCAGCGGATGCTTTGAAAGCCTTCACTGAAAAAGCTAACGAAACAATTAAAAAAGCTACAAAACAATAAGCACTAAATCAGATTGACTCCTCCCTTTTCCCTGTGCATAGTCTATGTAAGAAAAGGGAGGATTTTATTTGAAATGTAAGGAACTGTCACGAAATTAAAATGAAGTTCTTACATAAGCGAATCTTAAAAAATTTCATTTTGATTTTAAAACAGTTCAAGAAAATCAAAAATATTTTATTTGTGAAAGAGAGGTGCCGACTGTGAAAGTCAATAAAATTCGTATGCGGGAAACAGTGATTTCCTACGCTTTCCTAGCACCAGTATTATTCTTCTTTGTCATCTTTGTCTTGGCTCCTATGATTATGGGATTCATTACAAGTTTCTTTAACTACTCAATGACTAAATTTGAGTTTGTGGGCTTGGACAACTACATTCGCATGTTTAAAGACCCTGTCTTT
>CAURCY010000104.1:0-4136 GCA_963523355.1 uncultured Streptococcus sp. | reverse complement strand
GTTTTTGATTTTTCAGCACGGAATACTGGACCAAAGTCAAAGACACGACCAAGAGCCATAGCACCTGCTTCAAGGTAAAGCTGACCTGATTGGCTCAAGTAAGCTGGCGTTCCGAAGTAGTCTGTTTCAAAGAGTTCTGTTGAATCTTCTGCCGCATTTCCTGAAAGGATTGGGCTATCAAACTTCATGAAGCCATTCTTGTCGAAGAACTCATAAGTCGCATAGATAATAGCATTACGGATTTGCATAACGGCCACTTGCTTACGAGAACGAAGCCACAAGTGACGGTTGTCCATCAAGAAGTCTGTTCCGTGTTCTTTTGGTGTGATTGGGTAGTCTTGAGATTCACCGATCACTTCGATGTCTGTAATATCCAACTCATAGCCAAACTTAGAACGTTCGTCTTCTTTGACAATTCCTGTCACATAAACAGAAGTTTCTTGGCTTAAGCGTTTGATGACATCAAACTTCTCAAGCCCCACTTCTTCACCAAATTTTTCTACAAAGTTTGGTTTAAAGGCTACACCTTGGAAGAAGGCTGTCCCGTCACGCAATTGCAAGAAGGCGATTTTCCCTTTTCCTGATTTGTTGGCAACCCAAGCGCCAATCGTCACTTCTTGACCAACATAGTCTTTTACATCAATAATCGTTACACGTTTTGTCATTATTTTTCCTTTTCTTTTTCTTTTATTTTTCCATAAATGCTTTCAAGCGTTTAACTGCTTCTTTAAGCGTGTCTAGGTCTGTCGCATAGCTGAGGCGGACATTTTCTGGCGCTCCAAACCCTGCTCCTGTTATGAGTGCCAAACCAACTTCCTCAAGAATAGCGGTTGTAAATTCTGTCACATCCGTATAGCCTTTCATCTCCATTGCCTTTTTGACATTTGGGAAGAGATAGAAGGCTCCTTGTGGCTTAACGACTTCAAAACCAGGGACCTCACATAATAGCGGATAAATGGTATTGAGACGCTCCTCAAAAGCCTGACGCATGATATCAACAGACTCCTGTGGTCCTGTTAAGGCTTCGATAGCCGCATATTGAGAAACAGATGTCAAATTTGAAGTTGTTTGTCCCGTCAATTTACTCATAGCTGCAATGATTTCAGGATCACCTACCGCATAACCAACTCGCCAACCCGTCATGGCATAAGCCTTAGATACACCGTTGATCACAATGGTTTGCTTGCGAATTGCTTCTGATAGACTTGAGATTGGAACAAATTCATTTCCATTATAAACAAGGCGACCGTATATATCATCAGCTAAAATCAGAATGTCATGCTCAACTGCCCAATTTCCGATAGCTAGTAATTCTTCACGAGTATAGATCATACCAGTCGGATTAGATGGTGAATTGAGAACCAAAACCTTTGTCTTATCTGTCCTAACTAGTTCTAGTTGATCCACTGTGACTTTAAAATCATTGTCTTCTTTAGCTTGAACAAAGACTGGAATCCCTTCTGCCATCTTGACCTGATCTCCATAACTAACCCAGTATGGAGTTGGAATAATAACCTCATCTAAAGGATTGATTACAGCCATAAAGAAAGTATAGAGGGAGAACTTGGCACCTGTAGCAAAGGTAACCTCGTTACTTGCGACAGAATAGCCATAGTAGCGCTCGAAGTAGGTATTCACCGCAGCTTTTAATTCTGGTAGGCCTGAAGCTACTGTATAGAAGGAAGCCTGTCCTTCTCGAATAGCTTTAACTGCTGCATCCTGAATATTTTCAGGAGTGTGAAAATCTGGTTGTCCCAAGGTCAAGAAAAGGACATCCTTACCTTGAGCTTTTAATTTTTTTGCTCTCGCATCACTAGCTAAAGTGACACTTTCTTCCATTTCTAAAACACGGTTGGATAGTTTCATAGGCCCTCCTTATTGACCAATGCTCCTGTTTCAAAATCTACTAGATAAAAATCAGAGCCTGACTTGACTTCCCAGATTGGCTTGTCTTGATAACGGCCAAAGGTAATCTTGTCAATCTCGCCAGCTCCTTTTTCCTTAGAAACAGCTTCTGCTTTTTCTTGTGAAATACCCTGATTTAGCTGATAAACGTAAATCTTATGGTCATCTTTTCCAATCAGGACAGCAAGTGATTCTTGCTGTTTATTATGACCAAGAACACTGTAGTAAGATTCCAAGCCATTGTATAAATCAACCTGATCAGCCTGCTCTAATCCTGCATACTGCTGAGCTAATTTTTCTCCTTCACTTTTAGCTGTTTGATAGGGTTTCATGCCGAGAGAAACCAGATACAGAAAGGAAGCACTGATAACCACAAACAAAATCGTCATCCCTAGACCATACTGCCACAGTAGATTATTTTTTGCTTTATTTTGTCTTTTTTTCACTCGTCTATTTTACCATCTATTGGGCTTTATTACAAGTGAATATAAGAACAATCGCACTTTATTTCTTCCTTCAAAGTAAACCAGAATCCAAAAAACTGTTCTTACTTTTCCAGTGGCAAGTGACTAGAGTTTCAGCAATTTTATAATTTTCAAATAAACTCTGAGCAAATTTCTTGCAAGTCCTTTTGTTTTGTTGTAATATATTTTATAACAACGAGAGACTTCTCGGAAATTTAAGAAAAAGGAGACACATCATGTCTAAAAAAGTATTATTTATCGTCGGATCACTACGTCAAGGTTCTTTCAACCACCAAATGGCCCTCGAAGCTGAGAAAGCACTTGCTGGTAAAGCAGAAGTTAGCTATCTTGATTATTCAGCCCTTCCTCTTTTCAGCCAAGATTTGGAAGTTCCAACTCATCCAGCTGTAGCTGCTGCTCGTGAAGAGGTTCTCGCTGCGGATGCTATCTGGATTTTCTCTCCAGTCTACAATTTCTCTATCCCTGGAACAGTGAAAAACTTGCTTGATTGGCTATCTCGTGCCCTTGACTTATCTGATACACGTGGTGCTTCTACCCTTCAAGACAAGTTCGTCACAGTATCATCTGTAGCCAATGCAGGTCACGATCAACTTTTCGCTATTTACAAGGACCTCTTGCCATTTATCCGTACACAAGTCGTTGGTGATTTCACTGCTGCACGTGTTAATGACTCTGCCTGGGCAGACGGAAAATTGATTCTCGAAGAAACAGTCCTAAACTCAATTGAAAAACAAGCTCAAGACTTGCTCGCAGCAGTTCAGTAAAAAATAGAGAATTTTAAGAAGTCTAAATCAATTATCGCCACCTAATAGGGTGGCATTTTTAGACTCAATCAAAATTTTCAGACAAACATCAGCCATCCAAAAAAACCTTGAGCGTTGCCACTCAAGGTTTTTAGCAGTCTTTTCCATCATAGGAAAATCATTCTAAGAATATTCTTTCATTCGAGATCTATCACTTATCATCTTCTTTCGAGAAATTAGTGACTGCTTTTGGCTGATTAATCTTCTTTTCTTCGACCTACATATAGGCTCAATAGAATACCGCTACCTAGAAGAACAGAGATATAATCAGATTGGCTTCCAGTTTCAGGTAATTTGTCCCCATGGTTTTCTTTACCTGTAGTTGGTACTACTGGGTTAGCATTTACTGGAGTTGCTGGTTGAGCCGGTGTTGGTACTACTGGTTGTTCTGGAACCGCTGGTACTGGTTTAACCGGTACTTCTGGTGTTGGAACAACTGGAGTTGGTTGTACTGGCACTTCTGGTGTCGGTACATTTGGTGTTGGTTGTACTGGCACTTCTGGTGTCGGTACATTTGGTGTTGGTTGTGCTGGCACAGGTTTAACCGGTACACTTGGTGTTGGTTGTGCTGGTACTGTTGGCATATCTAATTCTGGTACTTCAGTAACTTCAGGCATACCTGGTACTCCACCGTTAAATTCTGGCAATTCATGAACTTCTGGCATTCCTGGCACACCACCGTTGAATTCTGGCAATTCATGAACTGGTGGTTCTGGCATTGCAAACGTTGGTCCTTCTGGCACATTACGTGTTGGAGGAACTGGTTTGTCATTTGATGGTGTTACTGGTTTGTCTTGGCATCCACATTTTCCGTCTTTGCCGTCTCGACCATCACGTCCATCTCTACCATCTTTTCCATCTTTAATAACTGTTTTTGTCACAGTTCCATCAGAATTGATGATTGTGATTGTATGACTACCATCACCATTATCTTCAACAGAAA
>CAURCY010000103.1:0-4146 GCA_963523355.1 uncultured Streptococcus sp. | reverse complement strand
AATTCATCATGAATTTAACATTTTTCGGTCTTTGTCTTGCCTGTATGGGTGTATCCCTTGCAGAAGGATTTTTGATGAACGGTTTGTTCAAGTCTGCAGCACGCCAACCAGATATCATCCCACAATTGCGTAGTTTGATGATCATGGGGATTGCCTTTATCGAAGGAACATTCTTTGTAACCTTGGCGATGTCATTTGTCATTAAATAGACAACTCTATTTAGAAATGGAGGTGTCAAACCATGGAAGAAAGTTTGAATCCAACCGTTAATATTGGACCAATATCCTTTGATTTGACCCTGCTTGCCATGTCTCTTGTAACTGTTTTGATGGTTTTTGCCTTTGTCTACTGGGCAAGTCGTAAAATGACCATCCGTCCAAAGGGCAAACAAAATGCTCTTGAGATGATTTACGACTTTGTGATTGGTTTTACCAAACCAAACATTGGAGAATCATACATCAAGGATTATTCCTTATTTCTGTTTTCTCTATTTCTGTTTATCTTGGTTGCCAATAATATCGGCTTAATGGCAAAAGTACAAACAACAAACGGTTATAACTTGTGGACTTCTCCAACAGCCAACCTTGGATACGATTTATCCCTATCATTCTTGATCACTTTGATCGCCCATGTAGAAGGAGTTCGTCGTAGAGGCGTTAAAGAATATTTGAGAGCATTTGTTACACCTGGCTTTATGACTCCGATGAACATTTTAGAAGAGTTCACCAATTTTGCTTCCTTGGCGATTCGGATCTACGGAAATATTTTTGCCGGTGAGGTCTTAGCTGGATTGCTATTAGCCTTGTCACAAAATGCTTTGTATTGGTATCCTTTTGCCTTTATCGCAAACATGTTATGGACAGCCTTTTCAATTTTCATTTCATGTATTCAAGCTTATGTATTTACCATGTTGTCATCTATGTACATTGGTAAAAAAATAAATGAAGGGGAAGAGTAAGTAGAGGAGGATTAGAAGATGGATTTAACTATTAGTACCATTATCGGTGACTTTATTCTTATCGCTGGTTCCTTCCTTTTATTAATCTTTTTAGTGAAAAAATATGCTTGGGGAAATATTTCCAGCATCTTGGATGAACGTGCTGAAAAGATTTCTTCAGATATTGATGGTGCCGAGGAAGCCCGTAAAAAGGCTGAGGAACTAGCTAACCAACGTGAAGCTGAGTTAGCAGGTAGCCGTACCGAAGCTAAAACGATTATCGAGAATGCAAAGGGAACTGCTGAGAAAAGTAAAGCCGATATTTTAGCCGAAGCTAAACTTGAAGCAGGGCGCTTAAAAGAAAAAGCCAACCAAGAAATTGCGCAAAATAAAGCTGAAGCTTTACAAAGTGTTAAGGGCGAGGTGGCAGATTTGACAGTTAGTCTAGCTGGGAAAATCATCTCACAAAACCTTGACAGTCATGCCCATAAGGAACTCATTGATCAGTATATCGATCAGCTAGGAGAAGCCTAATGGACAAGAAAACAGCAAAGGTCATTGAAAAGTACAGCATGCCTTTTGTCCAATTAGTGATTGAAAAAGGAGAAGAGGACCGGATTTTTTCAGACTTGGATCAAATCAAGCAAGTCGCAGAAGAAACGGGTTTACCTTCTTTTTTAGCTCAGGTGGCAGTCGATGAGTCAGATAAGGAAAAAACAGTTCGTTTCTTTCAAGACTCTGTGTCACCTTTAATGCAAAACTTTATTCAAGTTCTGGTTTACAATCACAGAGCAAATCTTTTTTATGAAGTAATTGCAGATTGTTTGAATCGCCTTGAAAAAGAGACCAATCGTTTTGTAGTCACGATTTCTTCAGCTCATCCTTTAACAGATGAACAGAAGGAACGTCTGCTCCCATTGATAGAGAAAAAAATGTCTCTGAAAGTGCGGAGCGTCAAAGAACAAATTGATGAAGGACTCATTGGTGGTTTTGTCATTTTTGCTAATCACAAGACAATTGATGTGAGTATTAAACAACAACTTCGAGTTGTTAAAGAAAATTTGAAATAGAAAGTGGTGTTCTTTTGGCAATTAACGCACAAGAAATCAGCGCTTTAATTAAGCAACAAATTGAAAATTTCAAACCCAATTTTGATGTGACTGAAACAGGTGTTGTAACCTATATCGGGGACGGTATCGCGCGTGCTCACGGCCTTGAAAATGCCATGAGTGGAGAGTTGTTGATTTTTGAAAACGGCTCTTATGGGATGGCTCAAAACTTGGAGTCAACAGACGTCGGTATTATCATCCTAGGTGACTTTACAGATATCCGTGAAGGCGATACAATCCGCCGTACAGGTAAAATCATGGAAGTCCCAGTAGGTGCAAGTCTGATTGGTCGTGTTGTGGACCCACTTGGTCGTCCAGTTGACGGTCTTGGAGAAATCCACACTGATAAAACTCGTCCAGTAGAAGCACCAGCTCCTGGTGTTATGCAACGTAAGTCTGTATCAGAACCATTGCAAACAGGTTTGAAAGCTATTGACGCCCTTGTACCGATTGGTCGTGGTCAACGTGAGTTGATTATCGGTGACCGTCAGACAGGGAAAACAACCATTGCGATTGATACAATCTTGAACCAAAAAGGTCAAGATATGATCTGTATCTACGTAGCGATTGGACAAAAAGAATCAACAGTTCGTACGCAAGTAGAAACACTACGTCAGTACGGTGCCTTGGACTACACAATCGTTGTGACAGCCTCTGCTTCACAACCATCTCCATTGCTCTTCCTAGCTCCTTATGCTGGGGTTGCCATGGCAGAAGAATTTATGTACCAAGGTAAGCATGTTTTGATCGTTTATGATGATCTTTCAAAACAAGCGGTAGCTTATCGTGAACTGTCTCTCTTGCTTCGTCGTCCTCCAGGTCGTGAAGCTTTCCCAGGGGATGTTTTCTACCTTCACAGCCGTTTGCTTGAGCGCTCAGCTAAAGTTTCTGATGAACTTGGTGGTGGATCTATTACTGCCCTACCATTTATCGAGACACAAGCAGGAGATATCTCTGCCTATATCGCAACCAACGTGATTTCTATCACTGACGGACAAATCTTCCTTGGTGATGGTCTCTTCAATGCGGGTATTCGTCCAGCCATCGATGCGGGTTCATCTGTATCTCGTGTAGGTGGTTCTGCACAAATCAAAGCCATGAAGAAGGTTGCTGGTACACTTCGTATCGACCTTGCTTCATACCGTGAGTTGGAAGCCTTCACTAAGTTTGGTTCTGACTTGGACGCAGCAACACAGGCTAAGTTGAACCGTGGACGTCGTACAGTTGAAGTCTTGAAACAACCTGTTCACAAACCATTACCTGTTGAGAAACAAGTAACCATTCTCTATGCTTTGACACATGGTTTCTTGGATACTATTCCAGTAGATGACATTGTTCGTTTTGAGGAAGAGTTCCATACTTTCTTTGATGCTCATTATCCAGAGATTTTGGAAACCATTCGTGAAACAAAAGACTTGCCAGAAGAAGCAGTCTTGGATGCTGCGATTACAGAGTTTCTCAATCAAACCAGCTTCCAATAAGAATAGAGGTGTCAGATGGCAGTATCTCTAAATGATATTAAAACAAAAATCGCCTCAACAAAAAATACGAGTCAAATCACTAATGCCATGCAAATGGTATCGGCTGCCAAGTTAGGTCGCTCTGAAGAAGCAGCGCGCAACTTCCAAGTTTACGCTCAGAAAGTTCGTAAGCTTTTGACGGATATTCTGCATGGTAACGGATCTGGTGGTTCAACCAATCCGATGCTCATCAGTCGCCCAGTTAAGAAAACGGGCTATATCGTTATCACTTCAGACCGTGGCTTGGTTGGAGGTTATAATGCTTCCATCCTTAAAGCCGTTATGGAGTTGAAAGAAGAATACCATCCAGATGGTACAGGTTTTGAGATAATCTGTATCGGTGGTATGGGAGCTGATTTCTTTAAGGCTCGAGGTATTCAGCCAATCTATGAACTACGTGGCTTGGCAGATCAACCTAGTTTTGATGAAGTTCGTAAAATTATTTCAAAAACGATTGAGATGTACCAAAACGAACTTTTTGATGAATTGTATGTCTGCTACAACCATCATGTCAATACTCTCACAAGTCAAATGCGTGTGGAACAAATGCTTCCGATTGTTGACTTGGATCCAAATGAAG
>CAURCY010000102.1:0-4363 GCA_963523355.1 uncultured Streptococcus sp. | reverse complement strand
TGAGTCTGAATCAGAATGGCAGGGTATTCCTGTTTTCAAGGATAAGGCTGATTTGGTTGGTTTTGAAGCGGATGTTTGGGTAGATTTTACAACTCCAGCTGTTGCCTATGAAAATACACGCTTTGCTCTTGAAAATGGCTTTGCTCCAGTAGTTGGAACAACTGGTTTCACGAGTGAAGAAATTGCAGAGCTAAAAGCATTTTCTCGTTCCCAAGATTTGGGTGGTTTGATTGCCCCTAACTTTGCCCTGGGTGCTGTTTTACTTATGCAATTTGCAAGGCAGGCTTCTAAATATTTCCCAAATGTTGAGATTATCGAGTTACATCATGACAAGAAAAAGGATGCTCCGAGTGGAACAGCTATTAAAACAGCTGAGTTAATGGCAGAAGTTCGAGAGTCTACCCAGCAAGGTACACCTGATGAGGAAGAATTGATTGCAGGTGCCCGTGGTGCTGACTTTGATGGCATGCGTATTCACTCAGTTCGTTTGCCAGGCTTGGTAGCCCATCAGGAAGTCATCTTTGGCAATCAGGGAGAAGGATTGACCCTCCGTCATGACTCCTATGATCGCAGCTCCTTCATGACAGGGGTGAATTTGGGAATCAAAGAAGTTGTCAAGCGTCATGAGCTTGTCTATGGATTAGAACACTTATTATGAGATTAACGCAAATGCCTTCTGAATTTCAGAAGGCTTTACCAGTATTAGAAAAAATTAAAGAAGCAGGTTTTGAGGCCTATTTTGTTGGAGGTTCTGTTCGAGATGCCCTCCTCAATCGCCCTATCCATGATGTGGATATCGCAACGTCTTCTTATCCAGAAGAGACCAAGCAGATTTTTCCGCGAACAGCCGATATCGGAATCGAGCATGGAACTGTCTTGGTCTTAGATGGGGACGAGGAGTATGAGGTAACCACCTTTCGGACAGAGGATGTCTATGTGGACTATCGCAGACCCAGTGCGGTCTCCTTTGTGCGCTCGCTAGAAGAAGACCTCAAACGCCGTGATTTCACAGTCAACGCCTTTGCCTTGGACGATACAGGAGAAATCATTGACTTGTTTCATGGTTTAGAAGATTTGGAAAAGCAAGTCTTACGAGCAGTTGGAGTGGCAAGTGAGCGTTTCAACGAAGATGCTTTGCGGATTATGCGTGGTTTCCGTTTTCAAGCCAGTCTTGGTTTTGAACTTGAGACAGAAACCTTTAAAGCAATGAAGACCTTGACGCCACTTTTGGAGAAAATTTCTGTGGAGCGTACCTTCGTTGAGTTTGATAAACTCTTGCTGGCTCCATTTTGGAGAAGGGGCTTGGCTTCCATGATTGAGAGTCAAGCTTATGACTATCTCCCTGATATGGCATCTAGCAAAGACAAACTTAACAGACTGTTTGATTTGGAGACTGATTTCACCTTTGAATCTTCAGAGCAAGCCTGGGCTGCTCTACTGTGGGCTTTGGAGATTGAAAATGCGCAGCCATTTTTGAAGGCTTGGAAGACCTCACGTCAGTTTGCTAAGCAAGTTCAGGATTTACTGACTATTTTGGCCTTGCGTGAAAAGGGAGAATTGAGCAAGCGCGATTGTTATCGCTTTGACTTGGATTTTCTTTTACAGGCTGAAAATCTTCGTCAGGCTCAGGGAAAACCAGTCAACCCACAAGTCATCACAGAAACCTACCAGAGTCTGACCATTCATGACAAGAAAGAAATCCAAATCAACGGTGGTATTTTGATCAAGGAATATGGCTATCAACCAGGTCCAGATTTGGGAGAGATTTTAACAGAGATAGAGTTTGCCATTGTCGATGGAGAATTGGAAAATGACCGTCAAGCCATCCATGCTTATCTAAGGGAGAAAAAATGAGTGATTTTATCGTTGAAAAACTAAGCAAATCCGTTGGTGACAAGACCGTTTTTAAGGATATTTCCTTTATCATCCATGACCTAGACAGAATTGGTCTAATCGGTGTCAATGGGACTGGCAAGACCACCCTTTTAGATGTTCTTTCTGGTGTTTCTGGCTTTGATGGGGATGTTAGTCCTTTTTCAGCTAAGAATGATTACCAAATTGGTTACTTGACTCAAGATCCTGATTTTGATAATAGAAAGACAGTTTTGGATACGGTTCTATCTAGTGAACTAAAGGAAATCCAGCTCATTCGTGAATATGAGTTGATTATGCTCAACTACAGTGAGGACAAGCAGGCTCGTTTGGAACGGGTCATGGCTGAGATGGATTCTCTTCAAGCTTGGGAAATTGAGAGTCAGGTTAAGACTGTTCTCTGCAAGCTGGGGATTCAGGACTTATCTACTCCTGTTGGGGAATTGTCAGGTGGTCTGAGAAGACGGGTTCAGTTGGCACAAGTCTTACTTGGTAATCACGACCTTTTGCTTTTGGATGAGCCGACCAACCATCTGGACATTGCGACTATTGAGTGGCTGACCCTCTTTTTAAAAAATTCCAAGAAGACCGTCCTTTTTATCACCCACGATCGTTATTTCCTAGACGCTTTGTCAACACGTATTTTCGAGTTGGATCGCGCAGGTTTGACCGAGTACCAGGGAAATTACCAGGACTATGTTCGCCTAAAGGCGGAACAGGATGAGCGCGACGCGGCTCTACTTCATAAAAAGGAACAACTTTATAAGCAAGAATTGGCCTGGATGCGCAGACAACCGCAGGCGCGTGCGACCAAGCAGCAGGCTCGTATCAATCGTTTCCATGACTTGAAAAAGGAAGTTTCAGGCAGTAGTGCTGAGACAGACTTGACCATGAACTTTGAAACCAGTCGGATCGGTAAGAAAGTCATCGAGTTTCAGGATGTTTCCTTTGCCTATGAAAACAAGCCTATTTTGCAAGATTTTAATCTCTTGGTGCAGGCCAAAGATCGTATTGGAATCGTTGGGGACAACGGTGTTGGAAAATCAACCCTGCTTAATCTGATTGCAGGCAGTCTTGAGCCGACAGCAGGACAAGTTGTGATTGGGGAAACTGTTCGCATCGCCTATTTCTCTCAGCAAATTGAGGGTTTGGATGAAAGCAAGCGAGTGATCAATTACTTGCAGGAAGTGGCAGAAGAGGTCAAGACCAGCGGTGGTTCTACAACTTCGATTGCAGAGTTGCTGGAGCAGTTCCTTTTCCCACGTTCGACGCATGGAACCTTGATTGAGAAATTGTCTGGGGGAGAGAAAAAACGCCTTTATCTCCTCAAACTGCTCTTGGAAAAACCAAATGTTCTTCTTTTAGACGAGCCAACCAATGATTTGGATATTGCAACCTTGACAGTTTTGGAGAATTTCTTGCAAGGATTTGCGGGACCTGTTTTGACAGTTAGTCACGACCGTTATTTCTTGGATAAGGTAGCGACCAAGATTCTGGCTTTTGAGGATCGCAAGATTCGTCCTTTCTTTGGTCATTACACCGACTATCTTGATGAAAAAGCCTTTGAAACAGAGATGGCCAATCAAGTGCAAAAGGCCGAAAAGGAGAAAGTGATCAAGGTCCGTGAAGACAAGAAACGCATGACCTACCAAGAAAAGCAGGAGTGGGCAAGCATTGAAGGCGATATTGAAACCTTGGAAAATCGTATCGCTGCTATTGAAGAGGAGATGCAGGCCAACGGCTCTGACTTTGGCAAACTGGCTACTCTCCAAAAAGAACTGGATGAGAAAAACGAAGCACTCCTTGAAAAATACGAACGCTATGAGTATCTCAGTGACTTTGATAGCTAGAAGAATGGAAAAATCCCGTCTCATGACAGGATTTCTCTATTCTTTTTTTGTTTCTTGGTGAAAGATATTTTGCCAGGTTTCGTGGCGACGCCAGATACTGGTATGGATGATACCATCTAACTCATAGGAGATGAGTTTGGTCTTCTGACTGATGGAAGTGATCTGAATATCCTTGATAGCGGAATTCAAGTCTTTTTCGGCTTTATAGGCCTCTTTATCCATCTGCTCTCCATCTTGACGAATATAGACAAAATCGTCAGCCAAGAGTTCTTCCAGTTGATTTCCCTGATCAATCAATTGTTCGCGCATGAGCAATTTTTTGTAGACATTGTCTAAAATCTCATCCTCAGGGATAGGTGCTGGCTCGATATGGACATCGGTATCAAAGACTCCAAAACGTTCCTCCAGCATAGACTCGACCTGATCCGCAATTTCATGGCTTTCAAAAACAGACAGGTCAGGGTTCATCTCTAGCGTAATATCCAGGTAGATGTTGCTACCGTAGGTGCGACCTCTTTGCGACTTAACCTTGCTGATTTTGGGAATTTCCATGATAGCCTTTTGGTAGTCCTCGAGCAGACGGTCATCAAAGCCATCCGAAAGGCTAAAGGAAGACTCGATGAAGATATCATAGGCAGTTT